>JAPUKT010000041.1 GCA_027295555.1 Deltaproteobacteria bacterium | reverse complement strand
TGGTCGCAGATCGATCCCGCCTTCCAGGGTCACCAATAGCGGGGATCCCAGGGGCACCTTGGACTCCAAGTACGCCTGCTCGAGCGCTCCGTTGTCACCTTCGTGCGCCACCCGCCACTGCTCTCCGGTCGTGCAGTCTTGGAATGTTCCGATGGTGCCCGCGTGAATGTAGTTGCCCCGTAAGCTCATCGTGCCCGAAGGGGAGGGAGGACGAGTCGGTTTTGCGTCGGCCGCGGTTTCGGCGTCCTTGCCCTTCTTGCAGGCGGCCAGCCCGAGGGTCAGCGCGAGCGCGCTCAACACGAGAATCTTGTTCGGTCTTTTCATCGCATCATCTCCTCGACGCTCAACGGATCAAGACGCCAAGATACGGCGTCACCCACTGTTCTCTTCGGAAAAAGAAATCGCCCGCCCCGGAAAGAGAGTACTTGATGCCGAGGTCGATGTAGGCGCCCTGATTGACGCGAAACGCGATCCCGAACTTCCCGGTGAACCCTGGCGTGAAGCGAAAGACCTTGACCCGCGTGCAGTACCAATAATTGCACACGACTCCGGTTTCGCGAAAGCGCCACCAGTTGATGTCGAACGTCACGCCGAGGTACGGAAGGATCGGGCTCTTGTTCGGGACCTGGACCCGAACTTCGGGGGCGAAGTAAAGGCGCGTGACAGGGCTCCGCCCACCATTGGCCCCCACCAGCTGGTCGGGGACCTTGTTCAAGTCGATGGGTGTCCACATGGCGCCGAGGTCCAACCCGAACATTGCGTACCCGATGTCGTATCCACCGAAGACGTGAAGATCGGCGCCAGGTCGAACGACATCCTTGTCGACGTCGAGAAAGATCGGCACGCCGATGTTGAAGCCTCCCTGGAAGCCACGGTGCGCGCTCACTTTCGGTTTTGGCGGGGGGGCGGGGGCGTACGCGGGCTCTGTAGTGTACCGCGGTTGCTGTGGAGGAGGCGTCGGGTACGAATAGTCCTGTGCCACGGCGCTCTGCCCGACCAGCATGACGGAGAGCAAGGCCCACAATGCACTTCGTTTGTCCCCCATTGTTACCCCCCTCAACTGGCGCGACCCCCCTCAGCTGGCGCGAACCTACAATGACCTGGCCGCGCGGCCAAGCGACCGACCACCAAGTAGAGAATCTGCGCGCACTGGGGTACATGGAATAGCCGTGGGGACACGGGGCGGATCGGGGGATTCGAAGGTCCGGGCCATTGCCGGTCGCTTGCACCCGGCGTGGGTCGGCGTGCTGGGGATGCTCCTCTACCTGTCGAGCACGGGCTATGGGCTGATCCGGTACGACGACCCGTGGCTCATCCGGGATAACGCGCTTCTACACCGCCTCACCTGGGATGGCGTTAGTCGTGTCTTTTTCGATCTGTCGGTCGAGCAACGACTCCAACTCGGCGCTGAATACCTACCGGTACGCGACTTCTCCGTGATGCTCGACTTCGCGATTTGGGGCGATTGGTTCGCCGGGCACCACATCACGCAAGTTCTTCTCTATGCGGGTCTCTGCGCGCTGGCCGCGACTCTCGTGCTCGAGTTGTTCACGAATCGAGCCTTGGCGTGGTGGGTTGGCGCAGCCTTCGCCCTTCATCCGGTCCACGTCGAGGCGGTGGCGTGGCTCTCCGAGCGCAAGGGCGTCCTCGGAGGTCTGCTTTTCTTTGGAGCGGCCTGCCTCGGGGTCCGCTACCTACGCGTTGGCAGTGTCGCGCGGCTCGTCGGCTGTCTGGTCCTCTTCGCGGCTTCGGTCCTTGCCAAAGGCCATATGCTCGCCGGCGCCGCCGCGCTCGCGATGTGCGCGCTCTGGTGCGCCGATACGTCTTCGCGGCACCGTTGGGCGCTTGGATCGAGCGCCTTCATCGTTGGGGCCCTGGTATTCGTCCCTATCTATTTGGCCGGACAGTCAGTCGGCATGGTGCAGCCCTATCACGGCGGGAGCCTCCTTCAGACGCTTGCCCTCTTCTGCACAGTGCACGGCAAGTACCTGCTGCTGATGATGCTCGGCGGCCCGTATTCGATCGCCTATCCGGTGGGCCCGGAATTCGCCAATTTCCTCCTTTGGGTGCTCGGTCAGGCGGCCTTGCTCGTGTTTGCATTCTTCGCGATCCGCGCGTTTTTCCGGAGCTCTCGGCGCAACGCGGCCAACTTCGGGCTCGGGTGGTGGCTCGTCTTTCTCGCGCCCGTCAGTCACGTCGTCTTTCCCCTCCAGAACCTCCTCGCCGACCGTTATCTGCTCGTTGGGAGTTGGGGCCTGCTACTCGTCTTCGGAGTTGGTCTGGTGCGGCTTCCGTCCCGCACCACCTGGATCCTCGGGCTCAGTTGGCTGGTGGCGAGCACGGTGTGGAGCGTCACGCAGCTTAGCCATTGGGAATCCTCGCGCGCCGTCCGCCTGCACGCGGTTTCGGTGCACCCGTCTCACGTCGAGTCGTGGCATCGGCTTGCATCGCAAGCGGAGGAGGAAGGCAAATACGACGAGGCAGAGGTCTACATCGAGAGAGGTCTCGAGCACTCCGCCTTCGCGGTGGATCGGTGGCGACTCTACCATCGGCGCGCCCTGATCTTGCGAAAGCAAGGCAGCGTCGATGAGGCGATCCATTGGATGCGCTTTGCCGCGAGCCAGCCCGAAGCGCACAAGGCCTACGCCAACCTCGGGCTCCTGCTTGCGAGGCGCGGAGACGTCGAAGACGGCTTGGAACAAGTCCGAAAGGCCTGCGAGTATCAACCCCGCTCGGCACACAACCAGCGTGCACACGGGATCGTGGCGCTCCAGGCGAGCGAGGTCGACGAGGCGTGTGATGCGTTTGCCGAAGCTCGATCGCTCGAGCCGTTCAACGCGGACAATCACTTCAACGTGGGGCTCTGCGAGCTTCGGCGTGGCGATGAGAAAGCCAGCAACGCGGCATTCGAGCGAGCCCTCGAGCTACGCCCGGATCTCGCCGGGCAGATCGATCAGGCGCGACGACCGGTTCCGCGATGAACGCCCTCGCCACAGGTCTCAGAACCACCGCCGGCCTGGCGTTCCTGAGCTTCGCTCTGCCATTCGGCCTCGCGCTCTCCGCGCCGCTTCGACCCCAAGGTGGCGACACGGTTCCTGCCAAGATCGGGATGCACGTTCTCCAATGTGAAGGCTCCTTCGACCTCGCCGGCGCCGACTGGCTTCGCGATCAGGTGCTCGCCGGGAAGCGTCCTTATTACGCGGTCGTCACCGACGACCGCAGTCGCCTCGTATCGACCTGGGGCCCTGCGCCTGCGGTGTGGGGTGCCTTGACCTCTCTTCCGCTCAAACCCGGCACAGTCATCGACGACGCCGCGTTGGCGCGTCGCGCCCGAGGGTCGGCTGCCTTTGCCGTGGCGCTCGCGAGCCTTTTCTTGTTCTTGGCGATCGCGCAGCGCGCCCATCCCGCTGTTGCCTTTGCAGGGGCGATGACTGCCGCGCTCTCGTTTGGCGGGGCAGGGCTGCTCGGGCAAGGGCTATGGCAACAAACGGTGGCCTGTGTGGCCTTCGCCGCGTCTTGGTTGGCGCTAGCGCGGGGTACGAAGGAATCGACGAGCGCCCTTTGGCTTTCCCTAGGCGCAGCCCTTTCCCTGGCTGCGGGTGTGCTGCGCCCCGCCGACGGTGTTCTCGC
>JAPUKT010000409.1 GCA_027295555.1 Deltaproteobacteria bacterium | reverse complement strand
CCGCACGAAAGAAGAGGTCGACTCTTGGAGCCACGCGGATCCTCTCGTTCGCTTGCGCAAGCACATCGAGCAGCGCGACGCATGGGACGACGACCTCGATGCCGATTGGCGCGCCGTGTGCGATGCCGAGGTCAAAGAATGCGTGCGGCGCGCTGAGGAAAAGCCCGCGCCCGAGCTCCGCGACATGTTCACCGACGTCTACGACAATCAGCCACGGCACCTTCGTGAGCAAGAGGCGCGATGTCTTGCCGGGCCTCGCGCGAAGGAGGAGCCCGAGTAGCAATGCCCGAGATGAACCTAGTGCAGGCGATCAATAGCGGGCTTCGCGCAGCGATGCGGGAGAACGACGATGTGCTCGTCATGGGCGAGGACGTGGGTCGACTCGGTGGGGTGTTCCGAGTCACCCAGGGCCTCCAAGAGGAGTTCGGCGCCGACCGCGTGATCGACACGCCCCTTTCGGAGACCGGAATCATCGGCACCGCGATTGGGATGGCGCTTAACGGGATGCGGCCGGTCTCGGAAATTCAATTCGCCGACTTCATCTACCCGGGCTTCGATCAGCTCGTGAGCGAGGCGGCGAAGTATCGCTACCGAACCGCCGGGGAGTTCCAGGTGCCCATGGTCGTCCGGACGCCGTACGGCGGCGGGATTCGGGGTGGGCACTATCACTCTCAGTCGCCCGAGGCGCTCTTCATCCACACCGCTGGTTTGAAAGTCGTGTGCCCGTCCAATCCTTACGACGCGAAGGGGCTCTTGATCGAGGCGATCCGAGACGACGATCCGGTCATCTTCTTCGAGCCGAAGCGCGTGTATCGTGCCGTGAAGATGGAAGTGCCGGAAGAGGCCTACGGCCTTCCGCTGAGCGAGGCCAAGGTCGTCCGCGCCGGCGAGCAGGTCACCTGCATTGCTTGGGGGGCGATGCTCTACGAAGCGTTTTCGGCGGCGGAAGAGGTTGCGAAGCAAGGCATCGACGTCGAGGTCATCGACCTCCGCACCCTGTGGCCGCTCGATGTCGAGACGATCGTATCGAGCGTCGAGAAGACCGGGCGTTTGGTGGTCGTTCACGAAGCGCCTCAGACCTGCGGCTTCGGCGGCGAGCTGGTGGCGCTCGTGACCGAGCGCGCATTCCTTCGCCTCGAGGCTCCGCCTCGCCGTGTGACCGGCTGGGACACACCCTTCCCACAAACCCACGAGCGCGAGTATCTACCGCTCGCACACCGCATCGTTCCCACGCTCATCGAAACCGCGCGCTACTGAGGACCATGGCAAGACTCGACTTCAAGCTTCCAGACATCGGGGAGGGCGTCACCGAAGGTGAGATCGTCGAGTGGTTCGTGCGCACAGGCGACACCGTAAAAGAAGACGACCCGATGGTCGAGGTCATGACCGACAAGGCAACCGTCACGATCGGTGCGCCCTGTGATGGTCGGGTCGAGGAGCTCCGGTTCGAGATCGGCTCGGTCGCGCGCGTGGGCCAGGTGATCTTGACACTCGAATCGGCCGACGCGACGAACATCGGTCGCTCGCAGCGCTCGTCACGACCTCCGGCGACGGCAGTGGGTGACATCCAAGACTCGCTTCCGGGGGCTGGCCTCTTTCAGCGAAGGGTCGTCGAGCCCGCGCCCGGGCCGACTGGAAGCGAAGAAAACGGGGATGGCAATGGGCACGGTCACGGCGGGACCGCGTACTTCGAGGCAAAGCCACTAGCGACTCCAGCGACTCGCCGTCTCGCCAAGGAAACGGGGGTCGATCTCCGCCGCGTGCGTCCGACGGGCGACAAGGGTCGGGTCACGCGCGACGACGTGCAGGCGGCGCTCCGCGATCACATGGCCGAAGATCGGCCACATGGCTTGCTCGAGGAGAGGATCCCGATCGTCGGGATGCGACGCAAGATCGCCGAACGCATGGCTCGCGCGAAGGCGACTGCCGCGCACTTCACCTTCGTCGAGGAGTGTGATGCATCGCGGTTGGTCGAGATGCGCGAGCGGCTGCTTCCCGAGGCCGAGCGCCGTGGAGTCCGGCTCACGTATCTGCCCTTCATCGTGAAAGCGGTCACCGAGGCGCTTCACCGGCATCCCGTGCTCAACAGCGCCGTCGATGAGACGAGCAACGAGCTCGTCTACAAGAAGTACTACAACATCGGGGTGGCTACCGCGACGGACGCCGGTTTGATGGTGCCCGTCGTGCACCACGCCGACCGCCTTCGGCTTTTCGAGCTCGCGACCGAGATCGAGCGCCTTGCACAGGGGGCCAAACAGGGCTCGCTCGACCCCGACGACCTTCGGAACTCGACCTTCACCATCACATCGCTTGGCAAGCAAAGCGGCCTGATGGCCACGCCGATCCTCAACCATCCCGAGGTCGGCATTTTGGGCGTCCACCGGATCAAAGAGCGACCGATCGTACGCGACCGAGAGATCGTCGTCGGGAAGGTGATGCTGCTCTCGCTCTCGTTCGACCACCGCATCGTCGACGGCCACATCGGCGCCGCATTTGCGTACGACATCATCGAGACTCTGGAAAATCCCGAGCGGTTGTTCACCGAGTTCCTTTGATGGCATCGATTCGGAAAAAGCTCCTCACGTGGTACGACCGCGAAGGCCGTGACCTCCCGTGGCGGCGCACGCGCGACCCGTATGCGATCTGGGTGTCCGAGGTCATGCTCCAGCAGACGCGTGTCGATACCGTCATTCCGTACTACGAGCGATTCTTGTCGAGCTTTCCGACCGCCGGGGCCCTGGCAGAGGCCGACGAGGATGCGGTGCTCGCGCATTGGAGCGGGCTAGGGTACTACCGCCGTGCGCGGCTCCTACACCAGGGAGTCCAGGAAGTCGTTGCCGAGTATGGAGGCGCCGTCCCCGAAGATGCGAAGGCGCGACGGGGCCTGCCTGGCGTGGGTCGCTACACCGCCGGGGCGATCGGAAGCATTGCGTTCGACAAAGAAGAGCCCGTCGTCGACGGGAACGTCAGCCGTGTGCTCTGTCGCCTCTTTCGAATCGACACGCGACTTGGGACCACCGAAACGACGAGGCGACTTTGGGAGGAGGCCGCGCACCTAGTCGTCGGCGAACGCCCAGGGGATTTGAACCAAGCGCTGATGGAGCTCGGCGCGACGATTTGCACGCCGAAAAGGCCCCGGTGCGAGGCGTGCCCCGTGTCGAAAGACTGCGAAGCCCTCGCTAACGACGAAACAGGATCACTGCCAGTCAAGCTCGCCCGAAAGGCGCCGAAGCAGGTAGAGCTCGCAGCAGTCGTCGCGACGCGAGGCCGAGGCGCCCGGAGGAAGATCTGGCTCATCAAGGGCGACCAACCCCTCTTCGGCGGCCTTTGGGGCGTGCCAATGGCGGAAGGCAACCCACGCACAGCCCTTGTCGAAGCAGGCCTTGAGGCGCGCCTTCAAACCAAGCCCATCGGGCAAGTTAAACACGTCCTCACGCACCGCCGTTTGCAGATCGACATTTTCCTGGCGTCTGCAGCAAGGGGCACTGAATCGAAGAACGGCCAATTGTTCGCCCCCGAGTCCCTGCAACAGGTGGGCGTTTCCACGCTCACCTGGAAAATCTTGGAGCGAGCTCGGCTCTCGTAGCGCCAGGCGTCCAGCGTCAGCGCCAGCGCCACATGACCGCGATCTGGTCCGTCTCCGATTCCCCGGATACACTGCGCCTCGTGGAAATTCTCGCTTTTCGCGGAGTGTCCAAGCGGTTTGGGGGGCAGGTCGCGCTCGATGATGTGAGTCTCGAAGTGTCTCGGGGCGAGGTGTTTGGGCTCATGGGCCCGAATGGCGCCGGAAAGACGACGCTCATTCGGATCGGGCTCGACATTCTTCGCGCGGACGAAGGCGAGGTTTCCCTCTTCGGCGCCCCGCTCAACCGGTCTACGCTCGATCGCACCGCGTATCTTCCGGAGGAGCGGGGCTTGTATCGGCGCGCGAAGGTGTGTGAGCTTCTTTCGTATCTCGGGCGCTTGAAGGGCCTCAAGCCGGCGGAGTCGCGCAAGGCCGCAGCGCATTGGCTCGAGCGTGTGGGGCTTTCGCGGGTCGCCGAGCAGCGCGTCGAGAGCCTCTCGAAGGGGATGACGCAGAAGGTGCAGATCGCAGCCTGCCTGATGAGCGATCCCGAGCTTTGCGTGTTGGATGAGCCGTTTTCCGGACTGGATCCGGTCAATGTGGCGTTGGTGCAGCACTTGATCGAAGAGCGACGCGCGAGCGGTCTGACGACCGTGTTGTCGACCCACCTCATGCATCAGATCGAGGCGCTCTGTGATCGCGTGGCGCTCATCCACCATGGGCGCCTCGTGGTGTACGGCGACCTCGAGGAGATCCGTCGCCGCTATTCGCCCCACGAGGTGGTCGTCTGGACGTCGATGGATCTCGTCGAGCTCGGGGTCGACGCGGTCCGGGATGCAAATGGTGGTTGGCGCGTGTCGCTTCCCGAGACCGAAACCGCGGCGGGCTACTTGAACGAGCTGATTCGTAGCGGGATCCTGATCGATCGCTACGAGCCCTTGGTGGCGCGGATGGACGAGATCTTCGTGAACCTGGTGAGCGGAGGAGCCGAGTGATGCGCCCGTATCGGGTCATCTCCATTGCGAAGTTCGAGCTTCTTTCGGTCGTCAAACGATGGTCGTATCTCATCACGACATTCGGCCTTCCGCTGTTCCTCGCGCTGATCTCAGGGACCGTCTTTGGCGCGCAAACCTATTTTCTGACCCAGCGCGCCTCTGAGAGCTCGGCGTTCGGCCTCATCGACGAGGCGGATGTGGTCGACGAATCCGTGTTCGAGGACGGCGACGGCGCGCGGGTTTGGAAAGTCAACGCGATCGAAGTCGAGCTCTACGACTCACTCGACGCTGCCAAGGACGACCTCGAAGCCGGTCACATCCGCGCGCTCTACGTAGTCGAGCCCGACTATTTGGAAACCGGGAAGGTACGCGCCGTCCAATCCGAGAAGACTCCGCTCTTGAGCATGCGCGGAGCAACCGTCGAGCCGGTTCTTCGGTCACTCCTTCGACGATCGCTCATGGCCGACCGCCTCAGCGAGGACATTCAGGAGCGAGTGCTTGCGCCGGCGTATTTCGTGCGGACGCGTATCGCGCCGGGTGG
>JAPUKT010000408.1 GCA_027295555.1 Deltaproteobacteria bacterium | reverse complement strand
AGCGGTTGCGTAACGCCAAGCAGATCCCAAAGAACCTCGTTGTGTCTGCGTTCATCTACGACGTGCACACCGGCCGCGTGCGCGAAGTGATCCCTCCTGCGGCACTTTCCGCGATCCCGCCCGAAAGCAAGGTGAAGTCATGACCAAGCCACGCATTCTCGTAACCTCCGCCGCGGGTCGAACCGGAGCGGCCGCCGTTCAAGAACTGCTCAGCCTCGGGTTCCCCGTCCGTGCCTTTGTCCGGCGCGACGACGCGCGCGCTGCTGATCTCCGTGCCCAGGGCGCGGAAGTCTTCGTGGGCAACTTGTTCGACTACCGCGATCTGCAAGCCGCGTTGGTCGACGTGCAACGCGCCTATCACTGCCCGCCGTTCGCGCCCAACCAACTGCACGGCTCCATGCTCTTCGCTCTCGCCGCCGAAGAAGCCAAGCTCGAAGTCGTGGCGCTCATGAGCGGCTGGAATCCGCATCGTTCGCATCCGTCGCTGCTAACCCGCGAGCAGTGGATTGCCAACAACATCTTTCGATGGATGCCGTCGGTGGACTTCGTGCACGTCAATCCGGGCCTGTTTGGGGTTATGTATCTGTTGGGGTTGCCTGCCATCGCCCACTTTGGCGCGTTCTTGGCGCCCTTTGGCGAAGGATTGAATGCACCGCCATCGAACGAAGACATCGGTAGCCTGGCCGCGCACGTGTTGGCGGCGCCCGACGGTCATATTGGGCGCTGCTACCGACCGACCGGTCCCACGCTCATCGCACCACAAGACATCGCGGGTATTCTCTCCAAGGTCCTCGACCGCACGGTCACCTATCGCGATGTACCGTTTTCGATGTTCGCGAAAGCCGCGAAAGTATCCGGCTTCCCGACGTTCGAGATCGCGAACATGAAGCGCTACGCAGAGGAGCTCCGCGAAGGCGCGTACGCCGTCGGCGCCCCAACGGACCACGTCGAACGCGTCACGGGCCGGAAACCCGAAGACTTCGAAACGCTGGCGCGGCGCTACGTGGCCAACCCAGAACTGATAGCGCCGGGGCTCCAAATAGGGACTAAGCTTGGTGCAACGTGGGACCTCATGAAGATGCTGGTCACGAGACCGCCTGACCTCGAGCGTTTTGAACGCGAGCATGGTCAACCAGCGCTCGTTGAGCCGCTACTCGCGCACGAAAGCGATACGTGGCGCGCCGCAGCCGAGCGATATGAGCTTTCGCTGCTAGGCCGGGTCGCCACAATCGACGCTGCGAGACCTATTGCTGTCTCGTCTGGTTCCCCGTTGCCTGCCACGCCATAGCGACACGGAGACCCAGGCGGTCGACGATGGTGTAGTGAGAGGTCGTCGAGCGGCGTAAAAAGATCTTACCGTGGTTGGCGGTAGTCCCAACGCGTTTGTAAAATTTACATCAAAGTCGCTCAGGTGTGGCAGCCCTTCAATTCGCCGTCGATTGCAGGGCGATACCTTTTCTTGGCATCCCCGACGACCGCCGCGCCATGCGCGGGCAGGACATGCTCAAACTCGAGGTCGAGAATCGAACGCACATCACTGAATGTTGGGTGCGCAAACTGCAACCAGCCCGGACCCACGTTGTAGGGCTTCAGAAAGCCAAATCGTTTCATCATGATCTTGGCTGGCCAGTTGTAGAACTCGTCCGGTTCCGGCGTGTGCTGCAGTGAATCGCCGGCGACCAGAATACCACCGTGGCGTTCCATCAAACAGACGGCTTCGGGCGGATTGGCTGTCGAAAACACTTTGAGCCTCGCATCCGCGATCGGGAGAGCGCTCTCTTCGGTGAGCCATTCGTCCGGCTCCATGTAGGGGTCGAGACGCGCCTTCTCGGGGTCCATGCCGCGAATGTAGCGCTGGCCTTCGACAGCATAGATCCTTGCGCCATAGCGATCGCGGTAGAATCCATCGTCGCGCCCGTGAAACCCGGCGAGCCGCACGACGTGCTTCACCTCGCCCAGCGACTCGAGCTCCGCGAAGCCCTCTTCGGTTAGCCGGATGCTGTTGAAGATCGTGAGGCCGTCCTCGCCTCGAACCACGGTCATCGCGCGGCCGATCTTCATGGGCATGCGCATGGGCATCTTGATGCCACCACGCACGAACCAAACCCCTTCGAAGAGCTCTTCCAACTTGCCGTGGGGGGACTCGGGCAGATGCCCTCCTTTGACGGACTCACGCAATGCTTGTGCTGCAACCATGGAGATCCTCGCTTTCGAGACCACTCTAGAAGATCCAGATCATGGGTCGAAGCGGATCTATCGTTTGACCCTAAAAGGCATCGATCTCCTGCCCATCGTCGTGACTCGAACCTGCCGCAGTCAACTTTACAAAACTTTACCCACCAGCAAGACGCTGGAAAAAGGCGCTCACTAGGTTCTGGCTGTGAGGGGCGCGCGCCGCGTCCCCGAGAGTCTAGGAGCGAACATGACTGAACCGAACCAACCCATTGACCCGACACCAACACCGGCTTCGCAAGGCGAGGCCAACAAGAAGCGTCGTCGCTGGCTTTTCGTCCTTGCCGCGCTGCCCCTTCTCGCCTTTGCCGGTTTCGCAGCAACGAGAGCCGCCGCAGGACCGTGGGGCCATCATCACTGCGGTAGCCATGACCCCACGCCCGAAGAGGCGCGCGGGCACGTGGACCGATGGATGGAGCACGTGCTCGATCACATCGACGCCACCGATGAGCAGCGCGTCGAGATCAGCCTGATTGTCGACGACGCCCTACCACAGATGCTGGCCTTTCGTCGTGAGGGTCGCGAGCTCAAACAACAAGGCCGCGAGCTGGTCATGGCAGAGCCGATCGACCGGGCCGGCCTCGAGCGCGTTCGGACCCAGGGGATCGAGCTGGCCAACCGAGCTACCGCTCGCGGCCTGGAGGTCTTCATCAGCATCTCCGAAGTGCTCACCCCAGAGCAACGTGCCGAGCTGGCAGACCATTGGCGCCGGGGCCCCTTCCACCGTTGAGCCATGGTAGCGTGACGGCCCGGAGGGGACCTTGACGCCGCGGATCCTGCTCATCGATGACGACGATCGGCTCGCCGAAATGCTCCACAGCTATCTCACCAAGCACGGGATGAGTATGGAGCATCGCGGCGATGCCGAGTCCGGGATCGCGGCGGTCCGCAAAGGTGAATTCGATGCAGTAGTGCTCGACGTCATGCTACCCGACATGGATGGTTTCGACGTGTGCCGGCAACTGCGACGGAAGCACGACGTGCCAATCTTGATGTTGACCGCCCGCGGCGATGAAACCGACCGCATCGTGGGGTTGGAGCTCGGCGCCGACGACTATCTGCCCAAACCGTTCAATCCGCGCGAGCTGTTGGCGCGGTTGCGCGCGATCCTCCGTCGTCGTACGCCGCTCGCGGGCTTCGAGCAAGACGTGATGCGTTTTGGTCGCCTCGAGATCGACCTCGTACGCCGTGAGGTCCGGCTCGATGGCGAGGTTAGAAACCTCACGAGTCACCAGTTCGCGTTGCTGCGCGTGCTTGCGGAGCGACCCGGCCGGGTTCAGAGCCGAGAGCAACTGATGGAGGCGGTGCGTGGCGAGCCTTTGGACGCCTATGACCGGAGTATCGACGTGCATATCTCCCGCATCCGTGCGGCGATCGAGGACGATCCCCGCCAACCCAAACGCATTCGCACCATGCGTGCAGCTGGCTACGTGTTTGTCGCGCGGGACGACTGATGCGGCGCCTGTACCTCCAGATCTATCTGACGTTCGTCGGGGTCGTCTTGCTGTGCGTGGTCGTTGCCGGAGTCGTCGGCA
>JAPUKT010000407.1 GCA_027295555.1 Deltaproteobacteria bacterium | reverse complement strand
AACGAGCCGGGGAGCCCTCAGTACAACCCCCGGGTTGCGGAGATTCCGATCGACTACCCCGTCGTCGCGCCCGATGGCCTTCGCCTGATCGCCCAGCTCCGTAATCGATACCTGCTGTGCGAAGCCGAGGACCGGATCTATTTGTTGGATCGCGAGCGCGCAGAAGAAGTCGTCCGCTACGAAAGCCTGTGCCAAGCCACCGAGAGCGGTCCGCTTTCGCCCCAAGCTCTCCTCTTTCCGGATCGACTCGAGCTCGATGCACGAGGCCATGACATCGTGGATGCACACGAGACGCTGCTCGCATCACTCGGCTTCGAGTGGTCAGCACTCGGAGAGCGTTCGTACGCGGTGAGAGCGGTCCCCGCCCAAGTCGGCACGACGTCCGCGCGGACGGTTTTCGCAAACGTGATCGAGGCGCTTCAGGGTGCAGGCGGCGACCCGGAGAAAGCCGTCCTTCGTGCCGTGGCGCACGCGTCGGTGACGCCGCCCGGTGAGCCGATGGATCGACTGAGGGCGCTCGATATCGTCGCTCGGCTCTCACTTCACCAAGACGCTCACAGACGAAGCATCATCACCGAGTTTCCGCTGCCCCATGAGGCGTCGGAGGACCACAGATGACGTCGCCGCCTGTCTTGGTCATCGCCGGACCCACCGCGACCGGCAAGACCGCCGCGGCTATAGCCCTTGCGGAGCACTTCGGCGGCGAGTTGGTGGGGGCCGACAGCGTCCAGGTGTACCGCGGGTTCGACATCGGTTCGGCCAAACTCACTGCGGCCGAGCTCGGGACCGTCCGCCACCATTTGATCGACGTCATCGATCCCGACGAGGAAATCGATGCCGCCGCATACGCCGCGCTCGCCGATCGCGCGATCGAAGGCATCCGTGAGCGCGGTCGCCTACCGATCGTCGTCGGCGGGACGGGACTTTGGATCCGCGCATTGCTTCGCGGGCTCGTGGAGGTGCCCCCTGTCGACCCGGACCTGAGGAAGCGACTCGAGGCTAACGCTCACGCCGAAGGTACTGAGGCTCTGCACACTCGACTTGCCGCGATCGATCCTTTGACGGCCGAAGCCGTCCATCCAAACGACTTGGTGAGAATCGTGCGCGCCCTCGAAGTGTACGAGCAGACCGGGGTCCCCCTCGGCGAGCTTCGGGAGGAGCACGCGCTCGGCGAGCCGAGGTACCAAGCCATGTTCGTAGTGCTCGACTTGGACCGGGAGCGGCACACCGCGGTCGTCACCGCACGAGTCCAAGCGATGCTCGACGCCGGCTGGGTCGATGAGGTTCGTGCCCTGCGACAGCGTTGGGGCGACGAGGTTCGGCCCCTGGGAAGCGTCGGCTACCGGGAGGTGCTTGCCCACATTCGGGACGGGGTCCCTCTCGAGAAAACCCAGCGCCTGATTCGGAAATCGACCCGCACCTACGCCCGACGGCAACGAACGTGGTTCAAAGGAGAACCCGGTGTAAGCTGGCTCAGCGAAAGCGCCCATCTCGTCGAGCAAGGGGGGCGCGAGAGGATCGCGAGGAAGCTCGGGCTTTGAATTTCTTTGGACATGCCGTGGTCGCAGTCGAGCGCCGGGCCCCGGAACTGCTCAACGAGCTCCAAGACGCGCTAGGCTTGGACCACTGAAATGACCGAACAGGGGGGATCACGCAGCACCCGCGGTGAGAGGCGGCGCCGCTTTCTTCGATGGGGGCGCATTGCGATCACCATCGCTACGGTCGCGTACCTGGCGAGCCGCGTCGATCCCGGCGAAGTTGTAGCCGCGTGGCGACGGCTTTCCTTGGGCACCGCCCTGTCCGCTCTGAGCCTCGTGTTTATCGGTCTCGGAACGGGCGTCCTACGATGGCGGCTCCTTTTGCGGGCGTACGGCGCTATCGACGTCCCCTCCGGGGCGCGCCTAGGGCACCTCTATCTGGTGGGTCATTTCTACAACACGTACGCGCCGGGCGGAGTCGGCGGGGATGTCCTCCGGGGTATCGCGAGTCGAAAAGCGTTCGGAGACGTGAGCTGGGCCAGCGCGACCACCGGCGTCGCGGTGGTGTTCATCGAGCGGGTTCTGGGAGTGTCGGCCTTGCTCGCGGTCGCGGCGGGCGCCTACCTGATTCGGCCGTTGCCCGGACTCGAAAACGTGGAGCTATGGGCAGGGCTTGGTCTCGCTGCCGGGGTCGGCGCAATTGGGGGGATCGCGCTCGCGCCAAGAGTCGCGCCGTGGTTGCCCAAGAAACTCGCCGAACCGCTTCGCGCCCTCCCTCGTCTCTACGCTGTGTGGCCCTTCATCGGCGCCATCGTCGCGTCGTTGATCATCCACTCCCTCAATGTCGTCGCCGGGCACGCGATCATGCATTCGCTCGACCCGGCTGTGAAGGTCTCGGAATCCGCGGTCGCGATCCCGCTGGCCAGTGCGACAGCATTCTTTCCATTCACGGTCGGCGGTGTCGGGGTTCGTGAGGCTGCATTCGCCGCGTTGTACGGCACGGTCGGCGTGCCCGAGGCTATGGCGTACGCGGGCTCGTTGAGCTTTTGGGCTTGTCAGTTGATCTCCGCAGGCGTTGGAGGCGTTATCAATCTCTGGATACCGATTTCGGGTGGGCCCGATGACCGATGAGCGGGATCGGCTCCTTGCCCTTCCCGTGCCATCGCGCCGGCACACCGCCGTCTCCGCAATCGCGCTGTTCGTCTTCTACGTCTTCACGATGTCCCGCAGCCTGTCGTTGTACGACAGTCCGGAGCTCGCCCTCGTTGCAGAACAGCTCGGCCTCGGTCACCCGCTTGGGCAACCGCTCCACACCTTGCTCGGCGCCCTCCTGGCCCGCCTGCCAGGCGTCGATCCCCTGATCGCGCTCAATGGACTCTCGGCCCTCGCGGGCGCCCTCACAGTGATCCCGGTGACGAGCCTCGCCGAGACCTTGCTTCGAGCCAACGGAGACGATCGCAACGGCAATTGGCGGTGGGTCGCCCCGACCATTGCAATCGTCGGAATGCTTCCCGTTCTGTGGGAGCCCTCCACCCGCATCGAGGTGTATTCGATTGCCTCCTTCTTCGGACTCTGGAGCGCCGCCCGACTGGCGAGCGCGTGGATCGATTCGAGCCGGAGCGCCGTCCCATACCTCACTGCCGGCTTGGCGCTCGGGCTCTCGGCCAGCGCCAACGTCGTGTGCGCCTTTGGCGTCGCCTTGGCCTTGATCCCAGGCGCCAGCGCGGCTGTCATCCGGCGCACTACCTCCCTTCGCGACGTGGGCGCGCTGGTCGGCGGTGGCCTCCTAGGCCTTACACCGTACGGCTACGTGCTCGCGGTAGCGCGGCGCGAGGATGTCGTCGTTTGGGGCGCGCCCACCGATGTCGCATCGATCCGACACTACTTCACCGCCGCCGACTTCACACCGAAACAAGTCAGCTCGTTGTCCGATTGGTGGGATCACATCAGCGACCTCTTCGTCTGGTCTCTCCACAACGGGCTCTTCGCGCTG
>JAPUKT010000406.1 GCA_027295555.1 Deltaproteobacteria bacterium | reverse complement strand
AGCGCTGGACGTCTCGTACCGAGATGCACCGGAGCGGGCAGTACAAAAACTGGAGGCGGCACTCGACCAACACCCGCTGGCCACGCTCGAGCCGTTCGATCGACCATATCTCCGCCTCGCCGAGGTGTATGCGCATGCCGGCCGGTCGGAGCGTGCCGAGCAACTGCTGGCAGCGTTCGAGCAGGATTCCATTCAACCGGGCGCGTTGTTCCTGTCCGGAATGTCCGCGGTCGATCCGCCGGCG
This sequence comes from Deltaproteobacteria bacterium, assembly GCA_027295555.1. Lineage (GTDB taxonomy): Bacteria > Myxococcota_A > Polyangia > Polyangiales > Houyiibacteriaceae > SG8-38. The sequence goes on along the minus strand of JAPUKT010000406.1, from coordinate 2,804 downwards.
ACGTCAGTTCGGGCAGCCATTGCGCTGGCGGAGGGACGGGCCCAGGATGCCGTGCGGGCCTACCGCGCCTGGGAACGAGAGGGAGGCGGTGCCTGCTTCGTGGTATGCGGAGGCTTCTGGTTGGGGCAGGCCTACGAATTGCTGGGTGAAGAAGACTCCGCCTTGGTCGTATACGAGCGAATCGCGTCCGGCCCGGGATCGCTCTTCGAAGAAATGCTTACGCTTGGCCCGACATACAGGCGGCTGGGCGAGCTGTACGAAACGCGTGGAGAAACCGACCGGGCGATCGACTACTACAACCGGTTCGTCGACCTGTGGAAAAGCGCCGATGAGGAATTGCAGTCACAGGTACGCGACGTGCAGGCCCGAATCGCGCGGTTGGTGGGAGAGCGCGGCCGCTGAATGACACCGGCCAGAACGGTCGGTGGTTCATCACTATCCCCTATTACCTATCACCTAGCCCCATACCAATGCCCTCCCCCTCCCCTTCCGTCATCCACGATCTCAAGACCCTCATCCTGTCGTTCCATCCGGTCGTAGCAATCGAGACGGTGGAAGAGGATCGCGTAGTAAGCCTCGTGGACGCGGTAGCGGCCGAGTTGCGCCTCCCGGTGTTTGATTGGTCGATCACCCAGGGACTCGCGCGACGTCCCGGATCGCATCCCATCCACGGTACCGCAGCACCGGATGGCCTTCTCCGACATCTCGCGGATCTCACGATCAACGGCGTCTTTCATTTGATGGACCTTGGCAATCATCTGACCAAGCCGTCCGTGACACGCCAGTTCCGAGAGGCGGCTCAATCGTTCTCCGGCAGACCCGCGACCATCGTGCTTTCGGGACCGTCGCTGAAACTGCCAGCCGACATCGCGCATCAAGCCGTTCACCTCGACCTGGCGCTCCCCGGCCCACGCGAACTCAGGGATGCGATCGGCCCGATCATCAAGTCCCTCATCGCATCGCAGGGCGTCGAGTTTTCCCTCACCACTGACGAATTGGACGCCCTGGTGCGCGCCTTGAGCGGCATGACGTTGAATCAGGCGCGACAGATCGTGGCCTATGCCGCGCTGATCGACGGCAAGCTCGGCGCGGACGACGTGGCTCGCGTGACAGATCGCAAAGCCCAGATCATTCGAGACGGTGGGCTACTGGAATACTATCCGGCCGAAGACAACCGCTACGACCTCGGCGGGTTCGCGACGCTCAAGGCGTGGCTCGACCGAGCGAGAGTCGGGTTTTCAGACGAAGCCAAGAAACTGAATCTCCAGCCGCCCCGTGGCATCTTCATCGTCGGAGTGCAAGGATGCGGAAAGTCACTGGCTGCCAAGGCCATCGCACGACAGTGGAAGCTTCCGCTCCTCAAGCTCGACGCCGGCCGGTTGTTCGATAAATTCATCGGCGAGTCGGAAAAGAATTTTCGGAAGGCCATCTCGCTGGCCGAGTCGATGTCGCCGGCGGTGCTGTGGATCGATGAAATCGAGAAGGCGATGCCGGGTTCGGGCGGGGGAGATCAAGACGGCGGTCTGAGCCGTCGGCTGTTCGGCGCCTTCCTCACTTGGCTCCAGGAGAAAAAACGTCCCGTGTTCGTGGTGGCCACCGCCAACGACCTCACCAACACACCGCCGGAGTTGCTGCGAAAGGGTCGGTTCGACGAGATCTTCTTCGTAGATCTCCCCACGGCCGAGGAGCGGAGCGCGATTTTCGACATTCACCTGCAGCTGCGGAACCAAGTCCCCGCGGAGTTCGACTTAGACAGCCTGGTGACCGCATCAGACGGCTTTAGCGGCGCCGAAATCGAGCAGGCGATCGTGGCTTCGCTTTATCGCGCGCTCTACGCCAAGGTGTCGCTGAGCACCGACATCATTCTCGAGGAGCTCGATCACACGGTCCCGCTTTCAACCTCTCGCCACGAAGACATCACCCGGCTGCGTGAGACCGCACGCGGCCGCTTTGTGAACGTCCATTAAACTGGCGTCCTCCGGCTAGCTTAAGCGTGGTGTAGTTCGTATTGTTTCAGTGAGTAGTGAATAGTGAGTAGTGAGTTGATCTCAGCTTGGTCTGATACCGACTCGACTCACGACTCACCACTCACCACTCACGACTCACGACTCACGACCAACCGGAGCCCGATCCATGTCCAACTTTTCACACTACCGCAGCCACACTGGCTCCAACCCAGAAAAGCTGTTCAAGTCCACGGTGTTCGAGGGTGGCGGTTTGCTGCTCGGTTTGAACTGCCTCGATCCCGGACAAACCCAGCGGGTCCACAAACACAGTGACCAGGACAAGTTCTATTATGTCGTCGAAGGTCAGGGTGAATTTGTGGTGGGCGACGAGACCCGGCTGGTCGGCGCCGGACACGTCGTATCGGCGCCTGCCGGTGCAAGTCATGGTGTTAGCAACAAGGGAAGCGTACGACTTGTGTTGTTAGTAGGTATGGCCCCATCGGCGAGCGCCGTGGGTTCTACCCCTTCTCCAGCGAGGAAACGCTCAATGCCAACCAAACGAGTACGCAAGGCAGTCAAACGCGCGACGCGCAAGGCAAAGAAAACGGTAATGCGCGCCCGAAAGGCCGCGGTACGAGTCAAGAAGAAAGCGACGAAAAGGGCGAAAACCGCGAAGCGAGCCGTCGGCCGCGCCAAGAAGAAGGCGGCCAAAACGGCGAAGCGAGCCCGCAAGGCCGTAAAGCGCGGAACGAAGAAGGTGAAGAGGGCTGCCAAACGAGCCAAGAAGGCGGCGGGCCGCGCTCAGAAGAAGGCGGCGAAAACTGCCCGGCGCGCCAAGAAGGCCGTAGGCAGGGCCAA
>JAPUKT010000405.1 GCA_027295555.1 Deltaproteobacteria bacterium | reverse complement strand
GAACATCCGTAGGGCGAAGCGCCCAGCGGTTGTCATACGGAACTCCCCGATGAGGTCCGCGAACTCGCGGGGGAAGTCAGAGCTCTTTGGGAGCCTCGCGCCATAGCCCTCCGCTGGGCTCGGAACCAGCAATGGGGCGGCCATGCAAGCAAACGTGAGGTCTGCATCGCTGAATTGCTCGCCGACCAGGTACAGCCGTGATCCTACCAGTTCGCTGACGAAGGTCATTTCTTCGCGACAGGCCGCAAGCGAACGCGCCGCCGCTTGCTCGTCGATCTTGTATCCCTTTCGTAACGAGAGCCAGACCGCCGGATATAACAACTGAAACATCTGGGCTTGCACGCGGCCCACGTTTTCTCTTCCGATCCGTCGAAGGATTCTCGAATCTTTCAACATATAGTGGTACGCGACGCATCGACTGTGCGGCCCAAGGCGTTTCAGGAAACGCTGCGAAAGCGTAGACACCTCTGGGTCGTCGACGATGATTCGTTGCTGGTCGGGTGCGCAGCAGTCCGCCGCGTAACGCACAATTTCGGATGAATCGTGTAGCGCGCGTCTCTCGTCGGTTACGAATACGGGCGCCGACAGTTTGCTCGAGATCTTGTCAGCTCTTCCCAAGCCGTATCGCCGACCGATGTTCCAAACCGCCGCCCAATGAATGCACGGCATGTACTTGCGTTCGACATAGGAGACGCCGCAGCGGTCGAGTGCCCAACGCGCGCGTTCGTTGTAGTGCGAAAAGCATATCGTAGTCAGCTCTCCCATGGCCCGGTCCTAGCACCCCCATGCCAGTTAGCCGAGCTTGAGCGAGATCCCGATGACGAGCTGGTAGTCGTTCTTCTCGATCGGGGGGTCCGTCGCCGGGTCTGGCGGAGGCGCGGGATTCTCGGTTCGGAGGTACAGGAAGGAGATGTCCAAATCGATCACGCTCGTGAGCTCGATCGAAAGGTCTGCCTTGCCGGTATGGTTGGTGTTCCCGATCGTCGTGACCACCAAGTTGGTGAGCCAGCCGACGGTGAAGTCGATGTCGCCGGTAATGTCGAAGTCAACGTACGTGTAGAGCGGGATGAACGCGTCGTGCTGCGGGTTGTCGGTAGTGATCTGACTATCGTCCAAATAGTTCAAGTACTGATAACCGATACCAGTCTGGAAATCCCATTTCACGTTCGGGGCATCGATGATATGAATACCGGCACCTGTTGCAGGCGTGGCACGAAACTTGATGTTCTGGAACTCGTCGTTGAAGAGCTGGCCAAACGCCGGCGTCACGAACCAGCGGCTCGACAGGAACACCTTGAAACTGGACTCGCCGAGGTGGCGGTTCACGTTTTGCACCCCGAAGGTCCGACCGAAGCTCGCGTTGTAGTTGAGGTCCATCTGAGTCATCTGGTCTTCGCGACGCGTGTTGAACTTGAGGTCGTAGGTCAGCTGATCGGTGTTGCCGCGGTTGAGTGTCAAACCGAACCCGAGCTTCATCGACCACCAGTCCTTTTCGCGCCCACCGCCCGAGACGATCGATTCGAGCTCGCTGCGGTCGAAGGTTTTGGTCCCCTCGTCGGTCTCGACGATCACTTTGTCGGCCGTGATGACGCCTCGACCGATCGCGGTGATTCGATCGTCGAACACGTACGTATGGACCTGGGGCGAGTGGACCTCGGTCACGTCCGCCAAGTCGATGTTCTGCAGGCCGAGCTTGTCACTGTCGAACTCGAGGTTGTCGTCGCGCATGCGCTTGATCTCGCCCTTGAGCCACTCGCCAGATACCAATCGAACCCAGTCGAACGTGTCGCCAAACTTGATGACGTAACTCTCGGGGACGCCCGCCGCGACTTGCTCTGTGATCCGCGCCATGCTCTCCTTGACGGCGTCCACCGCGGTATCGCTCGGCGCAGCCTCGAGGGGCACGCCGCCGGGGGCGACGATGATCAACCCCTTCGCCTCCGCCGCAGTAGTAAGAGCGTCGATGTCCCCAGTGGCGTCCTCGGTCGCTTCGGCGGGTGCTTCTTCGGCTGGCGGTGCCTCGGCCTCGGTCGGCTCTTCCGCCGCGGCGTGAGTATGCCAAAGTGATGCAACGGCCACGATCGCGATCGCGATGACCCTGCAGCTCCTACCCGGTTCCTTAGCCATTCGAGGGCCGGTTATAAACGGGGGCTTCGGGTTCGTAAAGAGCGTATCTCGGCTTTTTTGAAGCGCCCGGGTGTGGCGCCCGCCCCGCTTTTTGCTAGAAGCAGTTCCTCGCGGAGGGATCTTGCCAAAGCATCAACTCACGAAACGCGACAAGCCCGTGGTCGCAATCCTGACCGGCAGCCCGAGCGACCTTCCCGTGGTCTTGAAAGGGCGCGATATCCTGGACGGTCTCGACATTCCGAGCGACGTCCGCGTTCTGTCCGCCCATCGAACCCCAAACGAAACGGCGCAGTACGTCGCCGCGGCCGAGCGGGAGGGAGTGGAGGTCTTCATCGCCTGTGCGGGGATGGCCGCTCATCTGGCGGGGGTCATCGCTGCGCATACGACCCTCCCTGTCATCGGTGTGCCGATCGCATCTGGCGCCCTCCAGGGTGTCGATGCGCTCCTGAGCACCGTGCAGATGCCGCCCGGCGTGCCCGTTGCGACCGTCGGCATCGATGGAGCCCAGAATGCGGCCTTCCTGGCCGCCCGCATCGTCGCGGCGCGCCACCCAGAGGTGCGAGACCGGCTACTCGACCATCTGGCCGAGAGCCGCAAGCTTTACGATTCCCCCGACCCCGCAGTACCGGGGCAAGCGACCGAAAAATCCGGCCGCGAGCGATGACTTGACGCCACCGCAACCCATCCCTATGCGGACCTAGTCCGGCTCCCATGTCCCTCGGTCGTATCCTCATCTTTCTCGGCGTCATCTTCGCCCTCACGTTCGCCATCCACTACTACCTGTGGGCAAGGCTGGTCCGCGACCCGGGATTAGCGGAACCCTGGCGGCAAATCGCGACGGTGGCTTTGATCGTCCTCGGGGCGTCCATCCCCGCGTCGATGCTGGTTTGGCGGGTGCTGCCGCGAAGCGTCGCCATCCCGATCGCGTGGCTCGGCTACCTGTGGATGGGTGCGATGTTCCTGACGCTCGTTCTGCTGTGGGGTGGCGAGCTGGCTCGCTGGAGCTGGGTCAAGTACGCGCACATGACAGCCGTGGACGCCGGCCGGCGTGACTTCTTGGCGAAGGTGCTCGCCGGGGGCGCGGGCACGTTGGCGATCGCGCTCTCCGGTTGGGGCTTTTGGTCCGCAATTCGCCCTGTTGAGGTGAAGCGTCTCACCGTGCGCTTGAAGAAGCTCCCCGAGGCCCTGCACGGCCTGCGGCTCGTCCAGCTCACCGACATGCACATAGGGCCGATGATCGGCCGCAACTTCGTCGAGGACATCGTCCGCAAGGTCAACGGCCTCGATGCAGACATCGTCGCGATCACGGGCGACTTGATCGACGGTTCGGTCGAGGAGCTCGGGGAAACGGTTCGCCCCCTCGAGCGGATTCGCTCGAAGCACGGCACCTACTTCGTGACCGGAAATCACGAATATTACTCGGGCGCCGACGACTGGCTCGCGTTCTTGGGCGAGATCGGCATTCGAGCCCTTCGGAACGAGCACGTCGAGCTCGGCGAGAAGGGCGCGTCCATCCAAGTCGCGGGTGTCGACGACTGGAGCGCGCATCAGTTTGGCAACGGCCACGGTTCCGACATGAGCCGCGCGCTCGAGGGGCGGGATGAGACGAAACCCGTGGTGCTTCTCGCGCATCAACCGGTGCACTTCGATCAAGCTCGGGAGCACGGGGTCGACCTGCAGATCTCCGGCCACACGCACGGAGGCCAAATCTTTCCGTTCGGCCTCCTCACGCGCCTCGTGCAGCCATTCGTATCGGGGCTTCACAGGCGCGGCGACTCGCAGATTTACGTGAGCTGTGGCACCGGTTACTGGGGGCCTCCCATGCGGATCGCCGCGCCGGCGGAGATCACCCTGATCGAGCTCGAGCGCGAATCGGTCGGCTAGAGCCCATCTCAAAAATGCTCCCGTCACGGGCACCGCGTGTTTGCCTCTTCGCGAATCGCGACGAGCCAGGGATCGTTCCGGCTTTGCGGGCGCGCAAGAAGCCCATCGACCTGTCCGATGGCCGCACTCCGCTGGCCTTCATCGCCCCCACGGAGCACGAGCTCGAGCGATGCCAGCGCGGTCGCGCGTGTCTCGCCGGAATACGCTGCGCGGGCCAGCGCGTCACGAGCCTCGCCGAGATCGCACGCGGCGAGTGCTGCCATCCCACGGTAGAGCTCGATCGACGTGAAGCCTGGATACACTTGGGCAGCCCTGGTGAT
>JAPUKT010000404.1 GCA_027295555.1 Deltaproteobacteria bacterium | reverse complement strand
CCAGCGCCGGTACCAGCGCTTCCGGGCGTTATCTTGTGGCCACGTGTTGTTCCATCAGCTCTTGGAGCTCTGATGGTTTGTCGTCGGGGTCTTGGCCTTGTCGGCGTTTATCGATGTGTTGGAGTAGCTCTTGGCACTCGGGCTTGTCTCGCAGATCGTCGAGCAACAACCTTGATGCTTCGCCAAAGGCCTTTTCGTAATTGAGGGCCTTGCCGACCCGGTTCGCGATGCGCTCGCGGCCCGTTTGCAGGTCGTTCTCCAGCGCTTCGCTATAGCGCTTGAGCTGTGCGCGCAGCTGCTCGATTTGTTTGCGGCGTTCGGCGGCCGCTTCTTCCTTGTTGCGGGCACGCTGATCGTAGTCCCTGGCCACACCGTCGAGCACCTCGACTTCGGCACGTGCGGCGCCGAGCGCCTCGTAACCCTTACGAATACGGTCGAGGTCGTTTCCGGCGGCCTGGACTTCCGTCTGTGCGGCCCGGAACTCTCGCTGCGACTTCTTTCGCTTGAGAACGAGGTGGCTCAGCACGTCGCGTTCGGCCGAAGCATCCCGGAGCGCGCGCGACTCCTCTCCGGCGAGGTCTTCAACCTTACGACCGATTTCTGCACGAAGGGCTCGTCCTCGCTTCTCGATGTTCTCGAGCTTCTTCGAATGGCTCTCGAGCTCGCCTTCGAGACGGGCGGCGCGCGAGGCCAGCTCCCAAATCTCATCCGCAGCGCCCTGCACGGCCGTCGGTGCGTCGCCGTCTGGGTAGGCTCGTGCGACAGCGCGCAAGAAGTTGGCTGCGGTCCGGCTCCACTCGACGACACCGGGGGCCTTTGCGGGCGGCGGTGGCGGCGGCGGCGCGGGGGCGGCGTCTGCCGGAGAATCCCAAGTACGCGCGGGTAGGGCGCGCTGCAGCTCTTTGAGGTCTTCTTTGAGATGGTGGCCATCGCGGAAGCGATTCGCCTGATCCTTCTCGAGCAGCTTCGTGATGATACGCTCTGCCTGCTCGGGAGCCTCGGGGCGATACTTGCGCACGCTCGGCGGCTTCGCCTTTTGCTGCATTTCGAGAAGCTCGTCGCGGTCCCCAGAACGGAACGGCAGTCGCCCCGTCAACATCTCGAAGAACAGGATCCCAAGCGCATAGAGATCGCTCGACGCGATCGCATCCTCGCCACGCGCCTGCTCCGGCGACATGTATTCGGGCGTTCCGAAAACTGCGCCCTTCGGTGCAAGCCGAGGGTCGCGCGTCAGTGCTGCGAGCCCGAAGTCGAGGATCTTCACGAAATCCTTACGGCCGCCGCGCGCGGTGATCATGATATTGTCACTCTTCAGATCGCGGTGGACGACACCGAGATCGTGCGCACGCGCGAGCGCGGCGGTCATCTGCTCGAGAATGTCGACGGCGCGGGTAACGGGCATCGGCCCGTTGGCGATCTGTGATGAGAGCGAATCCCCGATCAGTAACTCCATCACGAGATACAACTCGCCATCGTCGGTCTCACCCACGTCGTGGATGTCGACGATGTGTGCATGGTCGACTCGGTTGGCGGCACGCGCTTCACGAACCATCCAGGCACGGAGATGTGTCTCGCCTCGCAGGTCGGGCCGAATGAGCTTCAGCGCGACGACGCGATCGATCAGCACGTGTCGTGCGCGATAGACGACACCCATTCCGCCTTCTCCGAGTAGGGACTCCAGCCGATATCGGCCAGCGATCACCTTCCCGAGAAGCGGGTCTTTAGACTTTTTCGATCGCGCAGATTTCCGAACAATCCCCATGGTTCCCCCGTACCGAGTGGACATTCGTATGATAGACAGAGACGAAGCGGAGCCCCAAGTGTTCCGTTCTCGCTGAAACGGCAGTCTTCGATGAGCGGGAGTAATCTGACAGCTGGCGCCCAACGCGCTTATATTGATTGGGTCGTCCACCAACGGAGGGATGTGTGAGCGAAGAGCGGCCGCTACTCGGGCCGTACCACATCGAGCGTCGCTTAGCGACGGGGGGAATGGCCGAGGTTTTCGTTGCGCGTCGTGAGGGACTTCACGGTTTCCAAAAGCGCGTCGCACTCAAGCGAATTCTCCCACAGTTCTCGAGCGATTCGGATTTCGTCTGGATGTTCATCGACGAAGCGCGCCTCGCTGCGCAACTCGAACACCCCAACATTGTTCAGGTGTTCGACTTCGGCACGCTCGGCGAGGACCTCGTGCTGGTCATGGAGCTGGTCGATGGATCAAACGTCAGTCGGATGCTCCGTGGCGGGCCCCCGGAGACGCCCATCCCCTGGGACGTCGCGCTCCACATCGCCTACCAAACTGCGCAGGCTCTCGACTACGCCCATCATGCGGTGGACAACCAAGGCGAGTCACTCGAGTTCGTCCACCGGGACGTCAGCCCAGCCAACATTCTCCTGACACGAACCGGTCACGTAAAGCTCACCGACTTCGGGATCGCGACAGTCCGAAGCCGCGCGCCAACCACCGAGGATGGCCAAGTGCGAGGCAAGCTCGGATACATGTCGCCAGAGCAGGTCCTCGGAAAGGAGCTCACGGGCAAGAGCGACGTCTTCACGTTGTCGACGGTCCTCGCGGAGCTGCTGATCGGCGAGCCGCTATTCCAAGGGGAGAGTGAGCTCAACGTCCTTCTGCAGATCCGTGACGCAGACCTTCGCGTGCTCGCGCGGTGCGAACGACGGATCCCGCAGGACATCCGGCAGCTCGTGCTCCGGGGCCTACAGAAGGATCCAGCCGAACGACCAACCGCGGGCGCTTTCGCGGAGGCGTGCGGCGAGATCATGCGGCGAAGGGGGATGGGACATGGGCCCGATCGCCTCGCGCGCTTGCTTTCTCAACTGGGGCTCATCGACGGAGACGCCCCCGAGGTCCGCGAGCCCGGCGCAGAGGTGCCTGCTTTGGTGGATAGCGACCTGATGCACCACGCCGGCCAAGAGCTCCTCGGCCCGCAGCCGATGACTTCCCCGACGATCTACCGAGTACTACTCCCGGACGGGAGCGAGATGGGTCCGATGAGCTACCCGCGATTGATCCAGCTTCTCACGACGGGGGTCATCGACAGTCGAAGCAGCAAGATCTCCAAGAGCGACGGCACGTATCTCGACGCGAGGCGACTGCCGGAGCTCACTCGATTCGTGACCTCACCCGGCCTGCAATGGAAGCTCGAAGAGCTCGCCCACGCGGAGAAGCAAGGGCCGCTGCGGGCCGCGACGCTATTG
>JAPUKT010000403.1 GCA_027295555.1 Deltaproteobacteria bacterium | reverse complement strand
CCGAGCGGCGCTCAAGCATATGATGCCGCGAGGCCAAGGAGCGATCGTGAACAACGCATCGGTTCTCGGCTGGAGAGCGCAGGAAGGGCAGTCACACTACGCGGCGGCCAAAGCCGGCGTAATGGCACTCACGCGGTGCGCGGCGATCGAGGCCGCCGAGCGCCTCGTCCGCATCAACTGCGTCGCACCATCGCTTGCGATGCACCCCTTCTTGGAAAAGGTGACACCGCCTGGCCTGCTCGAGGAGCTCCAGAAGCGTGAAGCGTTTGGGCGAGGCGCGGAGCCGTGGGAAGTCTCGAACGTGATGGTCTTCTTGGCAAGCGACTACAGCTCCTACATGACGGGCGAAGTACTCTCAGTCTCAAGCCAACGCGCCTGAAGTGTGCGGATCTTTTCGCTAGCGCTTACGAGCTTGCCATGCGTCCGAGTACTGAAGCAGGTAGCTGCGAATGAGTGGGGAGAACAAGCGCACGATCGGTCGCGTCCACCGTGACTCATGGCGAAACTCGCAGATGAAGTCGTCGAAGGTGTGCTCTTGATATTGGAGGATCGCCTGGCTCTCGGTGGTATCGACCCAATCGCAGTAGTAGGGGCGTTGTCCATAAGCCTCGGCGGGAAGCTCCCCGACGCCTGAGGCGCCGAAGATGGCGGCATAGAAATCCTTGAAGGTCATCCTGCACGACTCGCCGCCACCGATCATGAGAATTTTTCCGAGCGCCTCGGGCGCCTCGATGGCGCGCACCTGTGCTAGCGCCACATCGCGTGGATGCACGTATTCAATGCGCGTCTTGGGGTCGATCCCAAAGAGGAGTCGAAAGATGTCTGGCGAGAAGTCTTTGGTCTGGGCCGAAACCGACACACCGATTCGAAAGATCACCCAAGGCAGACCCGACTCCCGGATGATCCGTTCACATTCGGTCTTGTTCGAGGTGTAGTTGTCGGTGCCGATCGCCGGATCGTTGGCGGTGAGCGGCGGTCCGCCAGGCTCCCGCGGGCCACATACCGAAAACGTCGACGCGTACACGAGCCGTGGGATCGAGCTCTGCGTGGCCATCGCCTTCATGATGTTCTGGGTGCCGACGACGTTCACGGCGTAGGCAAGCTCGGGCTGCTGCTCGGTCATCGGCGCGAGGATGCCCGCGTTGTGGATGATCGCATCGCAACCTTTCACGGCCGCGTCGACGTCCTCCGTCGACCGGATGTCTCCCCACACGACTCGAGCCTTGTCGCCGAAACGCTGGGCCGCTCGTCGATTCGACTTGGACGGCACATCGAACGCGACGGCGGTGTGCCCCTCGCTGACGAGCCTCTTCAGAACTTCCTGACCGATCCGCCCGAAGGCCCCCGTCACCAAAACCGGCATGGTCGCAGGCTGACCTGCGTTCGCCTCAGCCTCAAATTGAAACACCTCGACTTCCTGTTACCTTGCCCCCCACACGAGGAAGGGGACTGTCCCCTTTATGGAGAAACGCGATGAAGCTTGGCCTCTCACTTGGTTACGCAGGTCCGCAACTCAACACGACGGTGGAGGACCTCGTGAACATGGAGAAGATCGGCGAAGTCGAACGCCTCGGGTACGATTCGATTTGGACGGCCGAGTCTTGGGGTAACGACGCGGTGACACCGCTGGCCTGGGTCGGCTCGCAGACTTCTACGATCAAGCTCGGCACTGCAGTCATGCAGCTCCCGGGACGCTCCCCGGCCAACGCGGCCATGACGGCCATTACGATGGATGCCCTCTCGAAGGGTCGGTTCATCATGGGGCTCGGCACGTCGGGGCCTCAGGTCGTCGAGGGCTGGCACGGCGTGCCGTTCAACAAGACGCTCACCTGGCTTCGCGAGTACGTCACCATCGTGAAGCAGATCTTCGCGCGTGAAGCCCCGCTCGAATTCGACGGCGTGCGCTATCAGATCCCGTATCGCGGCGAAGGATCCAGCGGAGAGGGCAAGCCCCTCAAGAGCATGGTGCACGGCCGCCCCGACATTCCGGTGTACACCGGATCGATGGCACCCAAGTCTCAGGAGATGGCCGCCGAGATCGCGGACGGCTGCCTCTTGACGTGTATGCACCCCACCCGCGCGGACGTTCTGATGGAGAACTTCAATCGCGGTTTTGAAAAATCCGGCAACGGGAAGAGCACCGACAACTTCGACATCGCGCCGGCGGTGGTCGTGATCATCGGCGACCCGCAGTACGCGATGATGCCCTGCAAGATGCAGCTGGCGCTCTACATCGGTGGGATGGGCTCGAAGAAGAAGAACTTCTACAAGGACTACCTCAGCCGGGTCGGGTTCGAGGAGGCCTGTGAGAAGATTCAAGACCTCTTCCTCGACGGAAAGCGCAACGAGGCCATCGCAGCCGTGCCCGACGAGTTGATAGACGAGCTCTACCTCATCGGCTCGAAGGACCGAATTCGCGACCGTTTCCAGCGCTGGAAAGAATCCCCAGTTGGGACCATGATGGTGGGCTCGCAGGACATGGACACGCTCAGGTTCATGGCCGAGCTCAACTCTTGAGGACCACATGAAGATCGGTATTGTCGGCGGCACCGGCCGCGAAGGTCGAGGCTTAGGGGTGCGTTGGGCCAGGGCGGGTCACGATGTGTTCATTGGATCTCGGGACGCGCAGCGTGGTCGGGACAAAGCTGCGGAGTTCTCCGAAGAGTTCGGTGTCACTTTGCAGGGGGCCGATAACGTCAGCGCCTGCGAACACGGCGACCTCATCGTCGTGACGGTTCCGTACAGCGCGCACCGGCCAACCTTCGACTCGATCAAGAACAGCGTCGGCAACAAGATCATCGTCGACATCACCGTTCCGATCCAGCCGCCCAAGGTGCGGTCGGTCAATCTCCCCGAAGGCCAATCAGCTGCTCTCGAGGCACGCGCCTTGCTCGACGACGACGCACGGCTCGTCGCGGGGCTGCATCACATCAGCTCCGAGCATCTCAGCGACCCCAACCATGCATTCGATTGCGACGTGCTCGTGTGTGGTGACGACAAAGATGCACGTGCGGAGGTCATCGGCGTCATTGGCGACTTGGGGCTTCGCGGCGTCGACGCGGGTGTCCTTCGGAACTCCATTGCATTGGAATCGCTCACGCCCGTCCTGCTACACATCAACCGGCGCTACGAGAGCGTTGGCTCTGGAATCCGGATCACGGGCATCCCGGAGACGGAATGAGCCCTGACGAGTCAGGTGTGGGCGACGTCAGCGTCGGCTCGGAAATCCTGGTTCGTGCCATTCCCGGCGTGCCGACCGTCGACCGAGGCGATGACCTCCTCGAG
>JAPUKT010000402.1 GCA_027295555.1 Deltaproteobacteria bacterium | reverse complement strand
CCGGGAGACGCTCCGCCACGTCAGCGCAGAACACTACATTGATCGAGGAGGTCGGGTTGTCCGTGCGACAGCACGCCGCTTCGTCTCCGGTCAGGCCGGCGGCGACATCGTCACAGAAATCGACATTCAGGCTGGCGGTCGGATTACAACAGTCCTCGTCCATCTCGGTGGTCGGGTTTTCGCAATCGTAGTCGGCGTCGACACACTGCTGAGTGCTCCAACGGCACGTCGGGTTTTCGATCACGCGAACGTAGTAGTATGCGCGTTGCACGGGATCGAAGTTTTCGTCTTCCCATACGGTGCAGAGATCGGAAAAGCCGGCGCCTTGCGGCTCGCACGTCCCTAGATCGACGCTTGCGCCGTTGTTTGCATCGCCTGCAACGTCGTAGACCTCGACTTTGTATTCGTCTCCGTCGAGCCAGCCCTTCACGATCTGAACGCGCTGAAGCGGCACGCTCATCATGTCCTGCTTGGCCGAAACGACGAACTTCGGAGTGGCGCCCTCGGGGGCGTCGCTGAGCTCGGCCCCCATCGGGACGCCTTGGGCGTAACCGATTTGTGCGAGGTCGGGCGAGTCACAAAGATCGGACGGCAGGTTCCAGCCACCGAAGACCCGCGGCACGATGCGCGGCCCGCTCGTACCGAAGGTCTCTTTGCGGCGCATCGCTTGGAAGATCGCGTCGCGGGAGTTCTCCTCGGCCCAAACCCCACCTGGGCCGCCCGGGTTGAGGTACTGGATGTCGGGGAAGCCTTCCGGAAGGGAGTCGCGATTGGGCTGACCGGCGCCGCCATGACCGAGGAAAGTCTTCTCGTTGTCATAGCCCGGCGCGGCAATGTGCGTGTCGGTCCCCGAGATGATGCCGTGTTGGAACGGGTTCACCCCCAGCTCGACCTCGAGCTTCATGCCCTCGCCGAACGCCGCGCGAACGAAGTCACGTGGGTCGGCGTCGCCGAATATCTGCAGGTTGGTCATCAAGAGGTTGGCGTAGGGGAGGATTTCGAACCCGCAGAGCTCGTCGGAAATCGCTTGGCCCGGAAGGCACTCCGAAGCGCCCTTGTGTTGGAAAATCTCGATGACCGGCTCGAGCTCGTTGCGAAGCTGCGCGTACTCCGTATCGAACGGGCTGCCATCCTTCATCGCGTTCTCGAAGAACGTGCCCTGGGAGAGGTTTGAGTTGTGCGGAATGGCGAGCGCGTCGCAACCGGTATCGGCGTCGATGCACTGTTCGCGCAAGCCGGCCCAGAGGTCCTCGACGTACGGCTCGTCGAAGTAGCTGATCGGGAAATCGGGCACGACCTCGTTGCGGAACATGACGTTGCGGTGGAGGTTTCGAGTCCCGGGGCCGGCGCTCCATTCGTAGCCGACGAACGAGGTGAACTCGCAGCTGTCCGTGCGGTCGTAGGCGGCTTCTGCGGCCTCTTGGACCTGGGCCCAGACGTCCTTACCCGCCTCGATGCAATCGCCACCGAGGTCGTCCCCGCAGAGCTCGGGGTAGGCCACGTTCTCGGGAGACCGTGCGGTCAATACGTTGAGCCCTACGAAGGCTTGGTCGACCTTACTTGCGTCACGGTAGTCGACACAGCTCACCTCTGGTGGGTCCACGCTGCGATCGTAGGCGGGCGAGCTCGGGTCGTTGCACACCGCGATCGTGCCAAGGAACTCGGCGTGATCGCTCAACATGACGAAGTCGATGGGCCGACCCGGTGTGGCCGTCCGTAAAGGGTTGCCGTCCTCGTCGTAGGGCTGGACGCCAATCGTCTGGCCCTTCGCGAATGCATATGCCTCCTCGGGCCCCGGCCGCGTGCCCTGAAGGTTCGCGTCGAGGGAGAGCGCGGTATGGACGTGGGTGTCGCCGAAGAAGGGTTGGCGGAGCTCGTCGAAGGCGGCGCAGCGGCCGAGCGGGTCTGGCCCGGTTCCGCCGTCGTTGGAGTCGTTTCCGCATCCGAGCGCAACCAAAGAGACGGCGGAGACCGCCAAAACAAGGGATAAGCTGCGTGTCATCGGCCTAACGTAACGCAGGTCGCCGATATTGCAATCGACCTCTAAAGCTCGACCTCACCCTGAAAGACGAAGCGCGCAGGGCCTTCCATTTGCACCGGATCGCCCGTCTCGCGCGGGGTGATCGTCAGCGTGCCGCCCGGCAATCGGATGCTCAGCGGCTCGCCTCGCTTGGTGCGCCCCGTCTCTACGGCCGCGACCGCAGCTGCGGCTGCACCGGTCCCACAGGCCTGGGTCCAACCCGCCCCACGCTCGAGGACGTCGAGGCGCATCGCGTTGCCCTGACGTTCGGACACAAAGCCCACATTGACGCCATCGGGGAAGTGCGGGTCACGCTGAAGCGCGGCGCCGAGCTCGAAGCGTGCCTCTCCCACATCGTCGAACGTCACCGCGTGGGGATTGCCCATCGAAACGGCCGTGAGGTGAAGGTCATGGTTGGCGACCCGTAGCGACTCGTCGAGCCAAGGCGTTTCGCTCCGCAACCCGATGTCGCCGGGGGACAACGACGCGCCGCTCACCTGGACCGTCACCAAACCGGTGCGCTCGTGGTTTTCCACGATACACGGCTGCGGGCCGGCAGCGGTGTCGATGTCGACCTCGAGGTCTTTTTGATCGTTTCGTCGAGCGAGATGAAGCGCTGCGCAGCGGATGCCGTTGCCGCACATCTCGGGCACGGAGCCGTCGGAGTTGATGACGTGCATCGAGGGCGTCTTTGTATCGAGCACGAGCACGCCATCGGCGCCGACCCCGCGATGACGGTCGCAAAGCACGATCGCCTGCTCGGCCGTCAGCTGAACCTCACCTAGGTCTTCCTTCTCGATGATCAGGAAGTCGTTGCCAAGGCCTTCGTACTTGTAGAACCGGATGGTCACTGAAGGCCAGTTGTAGGGCGGTGGCACGGCAAACGCTAGTGTCGGTGCGACACCCAACGTTGTGGTCTCGTCGACCACGGTACCGGCCCGCGGGCCGGCGCAGCCCGCATCGGCTGCGGCGCGGCCCGAGTCACCGCACCTGCACCACGGTTGGCCGGTCTTCCGGCATCGGTAAGATCGCGTTCCATCCGGGGGGGAGCACCGGTTCGGTGAACTGGAACAGATATCGGGCGTCGGCTGGGGAGAGGTTGATGCAGCCGTGGCTTCGGCGTCGACCGAAGTCGTTGTGCCAAAAAGCAGCGTGGAAGCCGTAGGAGCCTTTGAAGAACTGGACCCAGGGGACATCTTGGATCGAGTAGTTCTGGCGAACGTCGGTCCGCTCGATGTCGTCCATATCGGTGTAGTCGAGCTTGGCCCATAGCTCGAAGACACCGAGCGGCGTCTCGGATGCCCTGTTAGCCCTGCCCGACGAGATCAAGGTCGCATACCTCGGTGTCTCACCCTCGTAAGCCACGAGCACTTGCTGGTCGATGTCGACGTCGATCCATCGGTCGTGCGCGCCGACTCCCGCAGGAGGCGGGACGACTCTAGGGCGGGCCAGATCTGCGGTCTTGGTCCAGCCGCCCTCGCGAAGCTTGGTCCATGCGCCTTTGGTGGTCTCGATCTGAACGCGCGAATGGCGCTCGAGACGCCGTTCTACGCGCCCGTGCGGCTTATCGTAGACCTTGGATGGGCGAGGAGAAACCCACGCCACGTCGAGCGGTACGCCGGGGTCGAGCGCCACGCCTCTGAAGGGGCTGCCCTCCACGAAGTGCACCGAAGCTCGCTCGATCCAGAGGTGACGGCGCGTGCGCACGAACGCGACGCCACCGTAGACCTGTTCACCGGTCACGACGATCCCGAACCCGCGGCCGAGCGCCTCGACGTAGTCGCTGGCGAAATAGTCACTCGGATGGGCATAGGCACGGGTCCCGTCGACGCGAACGAACGCATAGCGCTGAGGCAAACGGGACCCCCGGATCGACGCCGGATCGACCTTTGGGCCTGGCGGCGCGGTCGAAGGCTTGACGTGCTCTTCACAAATGAAGAGGCCGTCGGCGGTCTCGTACCAAACGCCGGTCGAGCACCCTTCACCAAAGACCCGCCGGGAAAAGCCGAGACGCGTGCCCGCACTGATGGTGCCGCGACGGCGGGCATCCGGGCTCGGCGCAAGCATCGCGGGCGCGCCGTCATCGACGACCTCGATCGACTTGGCCCACGACGGCGCGGGGACCGCGGTCTGTGCCACGGCAGACGCAGGCCACGACATCATGGCCGTCATGACGCATAGAATTGCGATCCCAACCATCGCTTTCAATATAGGCCGCAGGGCCCGGGAAGCATCAATCTTCGTCGGAATAACCGCCCGTATCGCCCCGTAGGCCGTATCTCTTGGCAAGCTCACGGAGGTGGTACCGTGTGAGACCGGCTGCCCGAGCGCTCCGGCTGATATTGTCGCCGTGCTTGTCGAGAAGGGCCTTGAGATAATGCGCCTCGAAGGCATCTATGACCTTTTGTTTGGCGTCCTTGAAGGGGGTCTCG
>JAPUKT010000401.1 GCA_027295555.1 Deltaproteobacteria bacterium | reverse complement strand
GCGCGCGGAATGTGATCGCAGCCGCGCTCGACAACGGTGTACACAGAGTTCTCGCGTTGAGCACAGACAAGGCAGTGAACCCTGAGAACCTCTACGGCGCAACGAAACTTGTCGCGGAGAAGCTGTTCATTCAGGCGAACTCCTACCGTGGCACGGGGCCGACTCGGCTGTCTTGCGCCCGCTACGGCAATGTTGTTGGTAGCCGCGGGAGTGTCGTTCCGCTTTTTCGACAACAGCGTGCTTCAGGCACGATCACTGTCACCGACAAGCGGATGACCCGTTTTTGGATCACGCTTGAGCAGGGCGTGCGATTCGTCATCGAGTCCATCGAGCGGATGCATGGTGGAGAGCTATTCATTCCGAAAATCCCTAGCGCGTCGATCATGGACGTTGTAGAGGTCATTGCGCCCGATTGCGTTGTCGAAGTGGTCGGGATTCGCCCCGGCGAAAAGCTACACGAGACACTGTTGTCGGAGGATGAAGCCCGACGTACAGTTGAGCTGGACGACATGTACGTCGTCGTGCCGGCCCACCCCTGGTGGAATCAGGACCACTTGGAGGGAGCTCGATTGCCAGAGGGATTTCGCTACACGAGCGATTCGAATCCGAATCGACTGCAAGCTGCCGAGCTCGCCGAGCTCATCAATCAGACTTGACGATGGAGGGCGACGCCTTCATCCCCTATGGCCGTCAGCAGATTGATGACGACGACATCGATGCGGTAGTAGAAGTCCTTCGATCGGATTGGCTCACTACCGGCCCAAAGGTTGCCGAGTTCGAAGAGGCCGTCTCCGACTTTGCCGGTGCCCGCCACGGGGTCGCAGTATCGAGTGGCACTGCAGGGCTGCATGCGGCAATGGCTGCTCTTGACCTCGAGCCCGGGGACGAGGTAATCGTGCCAACGATGACGTTCGCGGCAACCGCTAATGCCGTCGTCTTCCAGGGTGCGACGCCGGTGTTCGCAGATGTTGATTCTGGCGCCCTTCTGGTGGACCCAAATGGGATCGCTTCCTTGATTACCGACCGTACGCGTGCGGTGATCGCCGTGGACTACGCGGGTCAGCCGGCCGACTATACGGAGCTTCGCGCTATCACCGCTGAGCACGGGCTTGCTCTGGTTTCCGACGCCTGTCACTCGATCGGTGCCACGCTGGCGGGTCGATCCGTAGGTTCTCTTGCGGATCTGACCGTATTCTCCTTTCACCCGGTGAAACACATCACAACTGGGGAAGGCGGCATGGTCATGACCGACGACCGTGCTTTGGCCGATCGGATGCGCCGGTTCCGGAACCATGGCATATCAACCGATCACCATCAGCGCGCTGAGGTCGGCACGTGGTTCTATGAGATGGTGGAGCTCGGATACAACTATCGACTAACCGATATCCAGAGTGCGCTAGGCCTTTCGCAGTTGCAGAAGCTGCCGCGCTGGCTCGATCGTCGAAATCAGATAGCTGGCATGTATCGCGAGAGGCTCGCCGACATTCGCGGGATCGCACCACTGGAGATGCGGCCCGACAGGAGCCACGCGTACCATCTGTACGTCGTACGGGTTGCCGCTAAGGCTGGCAAGACGCGAGACACGGTGTTCGCAGCGCTGCGCTCAGCCGGTGTGGGAGCGAACGTTCACTACATCCCGGTCCACATCCACCCCTATTACGAACGCGAGTTCTCAACTGCTAAGGGATCCATACCGGTAGCAGAACAGGCATACGAGGAGATCCTATCGCTACCCATGCATCACGGGCTTGAGGATTCCGACGTCGACCGGGTTGTCCACGAGCTCGTTCGCGCCCTCGGGAGCTAGGCTTCCGCGGGTTCGCCCACATCCTCCCAGCTGAGAGGCGTGCCTCGTGCAAGCCGGCGAGTGGCACGGCGCCCAATCACGCGTTCAAGATGGCTCGGGGCTAGACCCCCCGAGGGTCGCACCGAGCGAATGTTGCTCTCTGTGAATTCTTCGCCAGTCTCGACATCCTCCGCGACATAGAGCGATCGACGGAACGCAACCGACGCCGTCTCGTACTCAGACGGCCCGTAGGTCGGTGTGCCGATCGCAGCCTCAACACTACGAATGGCGTCGATCAGCAGCTTCAAATCCGTGGTCTCAAGGCTAAAGGAGCTGTCGGGGCCACCCGCATTGCGATCCAGCGTCACATGCTTCTCGATGATGTCTGCGCCGCGGGCGACGGCAGCAATCGGGACTTCGATGCCAATGGTGTGGTCGGATAGACCGACCGGCATGTCAAAGGTCGAACGCAAGTGGTCGATAGTGGCGAGATTGATGCTCTCCGGGGGCGCTGGGTACGCGCTGGAGCACGCGAGAAGGGCGATTTGGCTTCCTCCGGAGGCCCGTGTTGTCGAGACTGCTTGTGCAATCTCGTCGAACGATGCCATACCGGTTGAGATGATTAACGGCTTTCCGGTTCGCGCCATTGCTGAGATCAATCCCGTGTCAACGATCTCAGGCGAGGCGACCTTGTAGGCCGGCACAGCCTGCTGCTCGAGGAAAGCGACCGCGGTCGCGTCAAATGGACTGCTGAAGACGGCGACTCCAAGCTCCTCTCCTCGCGCCATTAGCTTGGGCTGCCAATCCCAAGGCATCGCTGCTTCGTCGTACAGGTCGTGGAGGGTTCGGCCGTCCCAGAGCGTGCCTCCCTCGATCCGGAAGTCGGGCGAATCGACATCGAGTGTGAGCCCGTCAAGCTCCAGCGAGCGCGCACTCCTCAAGAAGCTCCATGGCGCGATCGAAGTTTCCGTCGTGGTTGGCCGACATCTCTGCGACGAAGTACGTTGGCTGCCCTGGGCCAATGATTCGATCTCCGATAGCGATTGATGAGCCCATGTCATGAATCATACCGACCATCCAAGCGGGCACTTGCCGGGAGCTATCACGTGGCAATGAACATCGTGATTCGAGCAGACGCCACACCGGCCATCGGCTCCGGCCATGTGATGCGGAGTCTGGCGCTTGCGCAGGCGCTGCGAAACGCAGGCGCATCCGTCGGATTCGTTCACATCGCGCCTGAAAGCACACGAAGTCGCTTGAGGGATGACGGCTTCGCTAGCGACAATCTGAATGTGGTTCC
>JAPUKT010000400.1 GCA_027295555.1 Deltaproteobacteria bacterium | reverse complement strand
AGAGAATTGTGACCGACGAACGTCGCGATCGAAGCGGCCAAGAAGGCCGACTCCATGACGGCGAACATGATCCCGAGCTTGCGGTTTTGGTTCTGGAATTGGCCGATACCCCACGGAAGCGCCGCGATCCATCGCGAGTTGACTCGTTCGACCGTTTCGGTGCTGGCCAGCTCCTCGATTGCTTCGATGCGCTGCTGCCTGATCAGCCGCTCGAGCTCTTCGGTGCGTTCTTGCTGCTGCCGCGACACCTGGAGCGCTTCCTCGCGGGCGCGTTCGATTTCGACCTCCCTTTTCACTTCTTGGAATGTTTGCACGACCGCTTCGGGAAACGCGATGGGGTCGATGTCGTACTCGTCGTCCTCGTCGAGAAGCAGCCGAAATTGCTCGCGGGCCGCCTCCTTTTTGTCGAGGAAAAGATAGGTGGCCCCTAGGTACTTGCGCGCCTCGAGTCGGACGACCGGATTTCGAGCACGCGGCACGACCCCGCCCACCAGGGACTCGAACTCTTTGGCGGCCTTGGTGTAATTTTGCCGGTCGTATGCACGACGGGCGGACTCGAAGTCCGACAGCTCATCGGCGGCCGCCGGCACCGCCACTGCGGCAACCAGAAGATACGCCAGGCCGAAAAGCGCGATGCGCCGCATACCCGGGCGTTCTACGGGGTTTCGTCTTGCCTCTCAAGGGTGAAACTGTGCTCGGTGAGGTCGCCACCCGCACGAAGGTTCACCACGCTCTTGTAAGTGGCGTAGCCGGGGACCTGGATCCTCACCTGGGCCGATGCGTCGAGCGCATTCATCGGAATGCGAAGGATCTCACGAATTCTTCCGGACACGGTCCGATTGCCCGCGAGGGTGATCTGAACGGACGCGTTGGCGGGCGTGGGCCCTTTGAGATACAAGCGCGCTGGTTTGTATCGAAGCTTCACCGCAAGCTCAAAATCTCGTGAGCCGGCGGGGATCTGACGGCGGACCACGCGCTCCTTACAACAACCCTCGGCGCCGACGAAACGAAACGTGTGTCTCCCCACTTTGAGGCGAATGCGCTGAAAGCCTGGACCGTAGGCGCGCGGTGCGCCGCCATCGACGCTGATCGACACGTTGGGCGGCGTTGGCTTGAAGACTACCCAACGACGACCGGTGGTGCCTGGGGAGGTCTTCGAGTCCGTGGAGGCGCCGTTTGAGGCCGTTGCGGAGCCATTGTCCGGAGACGCTTCACCGCCGGATCGATCGTCCGCCTGGTCGCCCTCCGAGGTTTCGGCTTCCTCGATCGGGGCCGCTTGGTCTGCCCCATCATCCGTGGTCGACACCGTGTTTTGTCGCCAAGTCGCGTAGCCCACACCCCCGAGCACGAGCACGACGACTCCCACCGCAACTGCGCTGATCACCAACCGCCGGCGTCGTTTCCCAAGTGAACCCAGCAGCTTCAAGGCACGCTCGTTCCCATCATCGATCGCCAGGGCACGGCTCAAGGCGGCCTGCGCCTCCGGGATGTCGCCGGCTTTGGCGGCCTCCGCACCGACGCCCAGCAACATTCGAAGCGCCTGTGCTTTGAGCTCCTCGGCGACCTCGGTGGGCTTGGCGAGGTAGCGCGCGAGTGTCTCGTCCGGGTCATCGATCCCCATTTTCGTGAGGAATGCATTCAAGTCGGCCGCCATTTCATCCGCACTTTGGTAGCGGTCAGTCGGATGCCTCGAAAGTGCTTTAGACATGATTTGCGCAAGGTCCGCGCCGACTGCGGGGCGAACACGAAGCGGGTCTGGATAGTCCCCGTCCAGAAGCAACTTCAAGAGGTGGTGGGCGTTCCGGCCCACGAAAGGCAGGCGTCCAGTCCCGCAAAAGTAGAGGACGGTGCCGAGCGAGAAAACGTCGCTTCGGACGTCGCAATCTCCGGTTTCGATCTGCTCGGGCGCCATGTGACCAGGTGAGCCGAGGATCTGACCGGTAGCGGTGAACGTATGGGTGTCAACCATGTGCGTGATCCCGAAATCGGTGAGCTTCACGCACCGGTCCTCGTGAATCAGCACGTTCTCCGGCTTCACGTCACGGTGGATGATCCCCTTCTCGTGGGCTTCGCTGAGGGCGTCGGCAAGCTGCAGGGCGATGCACGCCGCGATCTCAGGAGGCGCCTCTTTGTGCTCGAGCACGAAGTCTTTGAGAGTCGGGCCGGTCAACAACTCGGCGGCGATGTACGTTTCGTCCGAAGCCTCGCCGCTGTAGTCGTAGATCTCGAGGATGTGCGGATGACGCAGCTTGGCGACACTCTTGGCTTCGCGAGTGAACCGCGCGCGCGCCTCACTCGTTCGCTGCAGATGCGGGTGGAGCACCTTGAGAGCCACCAAGCGATCGAGCGAGCTGTCTCGCGCACGGTAGACTGTGGCCATGCCACCGTGGCCGATCTCGTCCAGGACCTCGTACTTCTCCACCTTGCGTAACATCTACCCGGGAATTCCGAGGATATCAGGGTTCAGGGGCCGCCGTCCCACCCTATTAGAGGGGCTCGAGCTGGGGTGGAGCGCAAAATTCGAAATCCTCCCGGGGGCTCACCCCGTCGTTGCCTCCGCCCACGATGAACACGCCACTCTCGAGAACGATTCCACCGGGTGCGGCCCGCGGCGCCCGAAGCTCCAACAGCGAGGCGATCTCCACCTCCGAAGCCGACCACCGAACCTCTTCGACCAGCCGGGAATTCGTGCCGCCGACCAAGAGCGCGCTTTGAACCGGCTGCAGCACCTCGAGGCGGGCCGTCGTCCACGGCGGGCCTGAGCTCGAAACGCAGCTGTCCGGACAGCCATCGAATCGAACCGTGTCTTGGCGCAGAGCCCCCACGTCGTCGGTGCCACCCACGAAGAGCGCCCGTGTCTGTCCGTCGCCGACCAGCACCCCGCCTTCGCGGATGCCGTCCATGAGGGAGGTTACGGGCTCCCCGGTCGAGCTGCCTTCTCGGAGAAGCTCGGCGTTACCCAATGGATCTCCACCGACCACCAACACGTCGGTTCCGAGGGTCGCCGCCACGGGGCCCGAGCGCGGCTCGCTCAGTTGAAGCGACGTCACCGCGCCGCCGGGTTCGACCAGCGACACGGCGGCTTGCGCCTCACCGCTAAGCTCTCCGCCGATCACCATCGCGCCGATCCCGGGGATCGACACGAGCGCGGAGCGGGTGCCCGCACCCGCATGAAGAACGACCAACGTAATCCGATTGAGCGTGTTCTGCATGTCGAATATGAAGGGTGTTGCATTGCTCGGAAGCACCAGGATTTGGTTTTCGTCGACCGATGCGGCACGCGTGGGGCCGAGATTCGATAGAGACAGATCCTCCACGAACAGTCGTGACTCCCATTCGAGCGCGTCCAAGAATTCGACTTGCTCCTGTGCGGGCTCGGTGCCTCCGACGAGAAAGGCAAAGGTGTCGGACTGCACCATACCGAATGAAGCGCGCGGCGCTTCCATGAAGTTGAAGGCGATGCGCTCGCAGGACCCGGGAACCGTGGTGACCACCCGCATCAGGCCCCCGGTGAGCGCGGGCACGAAGCTCGGGGGCGCGGTGACGAGGTCGGCGGTCGGGCCTTCGATCGTAACGCGGATTCGGGTTTGGTCGACGAACGACTCGAACGAGAGAAGTGCGTCGAACTGGCCGTCGGTAATGGGATACTCGAGCTCTTGCGCCGAGCGCTCACCTTCCTGGATGCCGATCCGAAGCGTGGTGGCGTCGGTGCCCGCAGCGGGGTTGCCGTTTTCACCGTCGACCACGAAGCCCTGAAAAACGAAGGGCGCGGGGTCATCCTCGCATGCCCAAGCGCCAACGGAAACGCAGACGCAGACCAAGCCAAGCAAAAACACCCGAACGAGCACGGGGAGAGGTTGCTTTACCGCCCCTGGGCAAGCAAGTAGAGGAGCGCAGTGTGGGCCGAACGTATCGCTCCCATCGATGAGCTAGCCACCGCCCGATCCTTGAGCGCGGAGCCTGGTTTCGCCTGGCTGGATTCGCATCGAAGCGACGCGCGCGACGGACGCTATTCGTTCCTCGCGGCTTGGCCCGAAGATGAGATCAGCGTGGCGTTCGGCGCCGAGTCCCCGTTTTCACCGCTCGCGGAAGTCGGTCGACCGACCGAGACGGTCAATCTCGAGGGGCCGAAGCCAAACCAGGTGCCGCAATGGATTGGATACATCGCCTACGACGCATTCTGGACGGCGCCGGTACGTGGGACCGCGCGTTTCGAACGCCCGCAAGATCCGATCGTGTTTTTCCGATACTACCCGGCTCTGCTGGCGATCGACCACTTGGACGGGAGCGTGTGGATCGTCGGGGACGACGAAGGAGTGTGTAGGGGCTTTCGAAAGTGGCTCGAGCACAGCCAGCAACCGAGGACCATCCGGCCAGCGGTCGGTCGGTTGCACGTCGACGACGCGGCCCAACACCGGTCCGTGATCGTCAAAGCACTCGACTACATCGCGCGAGGGGACGTATATGAGGTCAATCTCGCGCGCCGTTGGGCGGCGAAATTCGAGGGAAGCGCGTCCGAGCTGTGGCAAGCGATGCGCGAAGCGAGCCGGGTGCCTCTCGGCATGTTCCTCGATGCTGGAGAACGCGCAGTTCTGGCGTGCACGATGGAGCGCTTCGTCCGCTGGCATGCCGAGAGCCGGACCCTGGTCACGCGTCCGATCAAAGGCACGA
>JAPUKT010000040.1 GCA_027295555.1 Deltaproteobacteria bacterium | reverse complement strand
CCCCCATCCGGTAGGCATCGTCGGTAGCGACTCTCGGTTCATGTCGCTCATCACCAACGCGCCGACCAGGACCATCGAGATCGCCACCAAGTTGACGAGCACCGGCTGCCGGACTGCGAAGCTCGGGATGCTCATGGCTCTTCGGCTTGCTCGGTGGTCGATGCCGTCACGGATTCAACCGGCACGACGAGCACTTTCGAGGCGTCGACGACGCGCGTCACACCTTTGATCACGACCGTGTCTCCGGCGCTCAGACCTTCCTTGATCTCGGCGAAGCCGCCCCTCACCGAACCGATGGAGACTGCCCGGCGATGCGCGATCCCACCCTCGATGACGTACACGTGCTGGCGACCGAAGCGCTCGAACACGCCCTCGAGCGGCATTCGAAGCACCAGCTTCGGGTCTCCGGTTTCGACGGTGAACCGCGCGACGAGCCCCGGGCGGAGCCGGTTCTCAGGATCGTCGATTTCGACCTCGACCGGAAGCCGCCTCGTCCGTGGGTTGATCACCTCCCCCACGCGCACCACCTGGCCAGTGAACGTTTCTCCCGGCCGCGCAAACGCCGACACTTCGACCTTGGAGCCGACCGCCACGTCCAACGCTTCGCGCGGATCGAGAAGCACCCGCGCCTTGAGGAGACTCGTATCCGCGAGGGTCAAAAGCGGGCTCCCAGGCGCCGCCCACTCCCCGACCTCGATCCCGCGTTCGACGACGGTTCCGCCGAACGGAGCGCGCACCACAGCCTCGGTCAGACCTCGCCTCGCGAGCTTGGCCTCGGCCCGAGCCGCGTCACGTGCGGCCGACGCCATGCGCACCACATCCCGCGCGTCATCAAGCCGTTGCTCGGGCAGCCCTCCGGTTTCGACGAGGCGTTCGGTTCGGTCGCGTTCTCGCTTGGCTTGATGGAGCCGCGCATCGCTTTGTGCGACCGCAGCCTGGGCGGCCTGGACCGCGGAAGCAGTACGGCCGACGTCGAGGCGGAGCAACACCTCGCCCGCTTCGACGCGATCACCGGCTTCGACGTAAACCGCCACGACGCGACCCGAAGTTTCGGATCGCATGTCGGATTGACGGTTGGCCAGGATCTCTGCCGTCGAGGTCGAGGTCGGGGTCATCGCCTCAGGCTCGAGAGTCTCGGCGTGAACCGGTGGCGGCGGCGGCACCGTTGCTGCCGGCGCTTCGGTCGCGCAGCCTCCGCTTATCCCGATCGCCAGGACCAAAAACCAGCCAACATGCCTCATCTGCGACACCTAAGAATCCTGTGTGGGGATCCCTGTGTCGGCAAGACGAAAAATAGCAGGGTGCGCTAGCGAAGCTCCGCGAACGCATTGCTCAGGCAGAGGTCGTCGGGTCGCGCTTCCGCCGTCACACGCAAAACCACGCGGTCGTTGGCCTTCCAGCCCTCGATGACCAGGGTGTCGCCTGGGAACACCGGCGCGCTGAACTGTCCTTGAAGCGCGGCGAAGCGCTCTCGGTCGCCACCGCATGCTTGGTCCAATACCGCGCGGCCTGCGTACCCGAACGTGCAGAGGCCGTGCAGGATCGGCCGAGCGAACCCCGCCTCGGCTGCGAATGCCGGATCGGCGTGAAGCGGATTGTAGTCGCCGCTCAGGCGGTAGAGCAGCGCTTGTGTTGGCGGAACGATCTCGCGAACCTCGAAGTCCGGCTCGCGTTCGGGTGGGCTGACTCGTTCGGTCCGCGGCGGGCGTTCTCCGCCGAACTTCCCGTCGTTACGGAGAAGCAGGGTGACGACCCCGCGCGTGACGAGGTCGCCCTCCTCGTCGTGGGCCTCGATATCGAAGATCGACATTGCGAAGCGTTTCAAGTCGTAGAGGCCCGACACGCGACCGGTCACTTTCAAGCACGCGTTGGGGCGCATCGGCTTGAAGACCTCGAGACGCTGGCTGTGATGCACCATGCCGCGGCGATCGCAGCCGATCTTGTCCACCAATGCGTCGAACGCGGCAAATGTCGGAATCGAGGCGAACGTGGGTAACACCTTCGGTCCGCGGTCCTCGTACAAGAAATCCAGGTTCGCGTCTGCCGTCGCTCCGACTCCGAGGGCATACACGACAGCGTCGCGCCAGGTGTAGCGAAACTCGGTGGGACCGGTTTCGTAGCCTAGCGTTTGGGGATCGATAGCCATCTGGATGGGCCCGAGTATGTCTGCTTGTTAAGCGTTGTCCACATCGGTAGAGTGCGGCGTAATGAACGATCTAAAGCGAGTTGCCATCGTCTTTTCCGGCGGGCCCGCACCCGCAGCCAACGCGGTCATCGCTGCGGCTGCGACGTCGTTTCTCGAGACTGGCGTCGAGGTGCTCGGCATCTTTCACGGCTATACGAACCTCCAAGAGTACGACGCGGCGAAACAACCCATGATCGAAAACGAGCACTATCGCCTGCTCACTCCGAGAGACATCCGCGGCCTTCGCAACACGCGAGGAGTCATCATCGGAACCGCCCGCGTGAATCCCGGAGCGGGTATCGAAGCGCCCGCCGACCTTCTCGACCCCGAAAAGACCGAGCGATTGGCCCGCATCCATCATGCCCTTGCCGATTTAGGGGTCGACGCGCTGATTTCGATCGGCGGGGACGACACGCTCAAGACGGCGAACTTCCTCTACGAATATCAGGGTCACCAAGTCGCCGACAAGGGCCGTATTCGCGTCGTGCATTTGCCGAAGACCATCGACAACGACTACCGAGGCATCGACTTCACATTCGGCTTCTTCACCGCGGTCGACGTGATGGCCAAAGAGCTCCTGAACCTTCGCGCCGACTGCATCGCTACTAGCAGCTACTTCATCGTGGAGACGATGGGCCGCAAAGCAGGTTGGCTTTCCTATGGTGTAGCGATTGCGGGCGAGGCGAATATGGTGCTGTCGACCGAGGATGTCGAAGGCGATCTGGCCATCGAAGAGAAGACGACCGATCCGCACACCGGTGAAGAAGTCGTCTGCCGGCGGCTCTCGATCACGGCACTGGTCGATCGCATCGTCGACTTGATGTTGGCGCGGGAAAAGCGGGACCAGTACTACGGCACTGTCGTGCTGGCCGAGGGGCTCGCGGAGCTCCTGCCTGAAAACTCGGTGGCGGGTCTCCCGCGCGACGAGCACGGCCACATCTGGCTGAGCGCCTTCGACCTCGCCAAGATGGTGTCCGACCGCGTGCAGACTCGATACGAAGAGCGCACAGGACAGCGCAAGAAAGTACGGCACATTCAGCTCGGGTACGAGTCGCGCTGCTCACCGCCTCACGCCTTCGACGTCATGCTCGCAAGCCAACTCGGGATCGGGGCTTTCCGCGCATTGGTGGAGGAGGAGCTCGACGGCTACATGGTCAGCGTCAGCGGACAGCTCGACCTCCAGTACGTCGAGTTCTCCAAGTTGGTCAACCCGCAGACGCTTCAAACCGATGTGCGCTTCATCGAATCGGGCAGCGATTTTCATCGCCTCGCCCGTTTCCTCGAAACGCGCACGGAGCTGCGCGCCGAGTGGAGCCCGGGACGGCGGCTCGAACCCGAAAGCGAAAAGCCTCCTTCGGTATGAAGCTCAGAAGGACGGGCGCTCGTTCATCTGACGAACGCGCTTGCGGCGGCGGCGCGCGGCTTCGGCGGCCTTCTTCCGCTTCTTGATCGAAGGCTTCATATAGTGACGGCGCCGCTTGAGCTCACGAAGGATGCCCTCGGTCGCCATCTTGCGTTTGAGGTGCTTGACCGCACGCTCGAGTCCACGGTCGCCGACGTGAACTTCGATAGGTTTTACTTGTACGGTCTCGACCATGAACGCTTTTTCTCCCTCTAAGAGCGCGGGAGGCTTACACAGTGTACACGCGGGTGCAAGGAGTCCCAGGTTTGCTGGGGGTAACCTTCCTAATACCCCGTTATTACCGGTTTATTCCGCTGTAGCCCGAGCCTCTTCCGGGCTCGGCAAGCCGGCCTTGCCAAAGACGAGCTTGCCATCGCCTGCATCGACGCGAACCACGTCGCCTGCTGCGAAGCGTCCGGCGAGGATGTCCTCCGCCAGCCCGTTCTCGAGGTAGCGCTGGATCGCGCGCTTGAGTGGTCGGGCGCCATAGGTCGGGTCGTAGCCTACGTTGGCGAGGAAGTCCTTGGCCTCGTCGGTGATCTCGAGCCTGAGGTCGCGCTCGGCGAGCCGCTTCTCGAAGCTCCGAAGCTGCACGTCGACGATGGTTCGAAGCTGCGCCCGGTCGAGTCGGTGGAAGATGATCGTTTCGTCGAGCCGGTTGAGGAACTCCGGGCGGAAGGCGTCACGGAGCTCTTCCATGACCGCTTTGCCCATGGCCTCTTCGTCGTCGAGCGCCGTGATGTGATGCGAGCCGACGTTCGAGGTCAAGATGATGACCACGTTCTTGAAGTCCACCGTCCGGCCCTGGCCGTCGGTGAGACGCCCGTCGTCGAGCACCTGCAGCAGCACGTTCCACACCTCTGGGTGGGCCTTTTCGACCTCGTCGAAGAGCACGACCGAGTATGGCCGCCGCCGCACCGGCTCGGTGAGCTGGCCGCCTTCCTCGTAACCGACGTAGCCCGGGGGAGCGCCGATCAAGCGAGCCACCGCGTGCCTTTCCATGTACTCGCTCATGTCGAGTCGAATCATCGCCTTGTCGTCGTCGAACAAGAACTCGGCCAGCGCGCGCGCGAGCTCGGTCTTACCGACGCCGGTCGGACCCAAGAACAGGAACGACCCGATCGGCCGATTCGGCTCGCTCAGCCCCGCGCGTGAGCGCCGAACCGCATTCGACACGGCAACCACCGCTTCGTCTTGGCCGATGACGCGATCGCGAAGGCGGTCCTCCATGTGAAGGAGCTTGTCCTTTTCCCCTTCGAGCATCTTGCTGACCGGAATCCCGGTCCATTGCGAAACCACTTCGGCGATGTCCTCGTCGGTGACCTCTTCTTTCAAGAACGACGCACTGGTCTGCACCCCGGCGAGCTTCTGCTGCGCCTGAGTCACAGCGGCTTCTGCGGCTGGGATCTCGCCGTATTGAAGCCGCGCCGCGGTATCCAAATCCACCGTGCGCTCGGCTCTTTCGAGGTCGAGCCGGAGGCTCTCGACGAGCTCCTTCTTCTCGCGAATCTCGGTGATCAGCTCCTTTTCACGGAGCCACTGCGCGCGCATCGTGTCGCGCTGCTCTTGGAGCTCCGAGAGCTCCCTTTCGAGCTCGCCGAGGCGCTTCTTGCTCGCGTCGTCCTTCTCTTTCTTGAGCGCCTGTCGCTCGATCTCGAGCTGCATCACTTTGCGCTCGAGGGTATCGATCGGCCCGGGGAGTGAGTCGATCTCCATCTTGAGTCGCGACGCGGCTTCATCGACCAAGTCGATCGCCTTGTCCGGCAAGAACCGGTCGGTGATGTAGCGATGACTGAGGGTCGCAGCGGCCACGATTGCCGAGTCTTGAATCCGAATGCCGTGGTGAATCTCGTAGCGCTCTTTCAGGCCGCGCAAGATCCCGATCGTGTCGGGGACGGACGGCTCGCCCGCAAACACCGGCTGGAAGCGACGTGCGAGCGCCGCATCTTTTTCGATGTGCTTTCGATACTCGTCGAGCGTGGTCGCTCCGACGCAACGGAGCTCACCTCGCGCGAGGGCCGGCTTGAGCATGTTGCTCGCATCCATCGAGCCTTCGGCCGCGCCGGTGCCGACCAGGGTGTGAAGCTCGTCGATGAAGAGGATGATCTCGCCCTTGGCAGCCTCGATCTCTTGAAGCACCGCCTTGAGACGCTCCTCGAACTCGCCACGGTACTTCGAGCCCGCAACCATTGCGGCGAGGTCGAGTGCCAAAAGCCGCTTGTTTTTCAAGCCTTCCGGCACATCGCCTTGGGCGATCCGGTGCGCGATCCCCTCGGCGATCGCGGTCTTACCGACGCCCGGCTCGCCGATCAGCACGGGGTTGTTCTTGGTACGGCGCGAAAGCACCTGCATCACGCGGCGGATCTCTTCGTCGCGCCCGATCACCGGGTCGGTCTTGCCTTGTCGCGCCGCTTCGGTGAGGTCGCGCGTGTACTTCTCGAGCGACTGGAACTTCCCTTCCGGGTCGGGGTCGGTCACGCGCTGGTTTCCGCGAACCTCTTGAAGCGCCTGCAGAAGCTTCGTGCGATCTACACCCTGCGCTTTGAGCGCCTGCTTGAGCTGCGAATCGGTGTACGCCGCGAGCAGCACGTGCTCCGCGGACGTGTATTCGTCTTTGAGCGCTTCGGTTTCTTTCCATGCTGCCGTCAACAGGTCGCGCAGCCGATGGGAGATCCCGGGTTCCGAGCCACCGGCCACTTTGGGCATCCTGTCGAGCACCGCGCCCTCGGTGCGAATCAAACCTTGTAGATCCGCATCTGCTTTTTCGAGAATCGCCGGCGCCAGACCGTCGGCCTGCGCGAGCAACTCGAGCATAAGATGCTCGGGGTACACCTCGGGGTTCCCCCGGTTGGACGCGTTCTGCTGCGCGGCGACCAGGGCCTCACGTGTCTTGGTGGTGAGTCGATCCAATCGCATTGTTTTTCCTGTGTTCTCGGCAAGTTAAGCACATCACGCGACGCGTCAATGGGTAGACAGTCGACAAAAACAAAGCAATAACAGAGGCGTGCGAGCCTTCATCATCGCCCTGACGGTCCTGCTCGGGTTGAGCTCGTGTAAGACCAAGTCGGTATCCTCGGCCTTTGAGTCTCCGAAAGCAACCATCGATACATTGTTCCGCGCTTACGACGTGCGGGACATTCCGCAGACCGAAATCCGCCGTCGGTTTCAGGCTCGTGAACGCTTCGAGCTAGTAGACCAGAACCTATTCCGGAGCTGCTTTTCGGACTGGCAGGGCGACCACGATCAAGGGCTCGGTGGCTTCATCTTCGGGCAGCTGGTAGCCGCTAAGGACGAGCTCACGATCGACGTCAAGGGAGACACTGCCCGCGTACGCGCATCGTCCTCGGCACCCGAGGTCTCGCCCGTCGTATTGATCAAGCAAGACGCTGGCTGGAAGATCGACCTCCGCCAAAGCGTCCCCTCAGACATTCGCCAGCGCCTCTACGAAGTCTACCGCCGCGCCCGCCGAGCAGAACGTAGGTAGGCGATAGCGTGGGGGTGGTGGGGTGGGACCAATTGACGGGCCGTTAGGCCCGACCGGGATCGACCACGCGGCCGTCATAGGCCCGACCGGGATCACCCACGCGGCTTTTTTAC
>JAPUKT010000004.1 GCA_027295555.1 Deltaproteobacteria bacterium | reverse complement strand
CAGCTGCGCTGATTCGGCGGCGGCCTTCAGAGGCGTAGCCTTTTCTTTGAGCGCCACGATCGCCGCGCGTGTACGATCGCGGAGATCGGCGATACGGTCCTCTTTGCTCAGCTCGGCGACGGGGTAGAGCGGGGCTCCGATTCGGACCGTGACCAAGCGATTCACGGTGGGGTCTCTCGAGCTCCCGGTATCAACGTCATCGCGCGACATCAGTGAGAACGTACCGTGAAGGGCGACCGGGACGATCGGGGAATCGGTCTCGACGGCCGCCTCAAACGCGCCGTTCTTGAACGGCCTGAGCTTGCCGTCTTTCGTTCGTGTGCCTTCGGGAAAAACGAGGAGGGGTTTGTCGTCGTCGAGGACGCTCGTGAACGCTTGCACGGCTGCCTTCGCCGCGTCCTTCCCCTCGTTACGGTCGACTGCCACGTGCCCCGCCAATCGAAGATGCCATCCTAAAAACGGAATGTTCATCGCCGAGCGCTTCGCGGCCCACTTGAAGTCGCCCGGGAGCGCGGCCCCCAATATCAGAATATCGATCAGGCTCTCGTGGTTGCTCGCGTAGACCAGCCCGCCTTCCGGAACATGGTCGAGACCCTCCGCTTCGATCGCGATGTTGAGGCCCTTGACGCTGGACTGGCTCCATCGCGTGGCCGCCCAAGTCGACACTCGTCCTTGGGTCAAAGGGCCCCCAACAAGCGAAACGGTTCCCCACCCGATCGTGCGCATCCCGAAGGGCACCCACTGGACCAACCAACGCACACGCTCGCGAAGGCCCATCTCGCCGCCCTTGCGGAAGATGCCCCACTCGGTTCGAACCCAGTGGATGCTGTTCTTCAGGCCCATTTCCCGGCTCAATTACCACCGGTACGCAAACAAGGAAAGATCTACCGGTGTGACGAGTCGCCACTCACGCCATTGGCCGTACTGGACTCGGTGGAACGTTTGAAAGATCCAGGCCTTCGGGCAACGGCCGATAAGGAAACTCGAAGTTCACGGATTTCGCGTAGTTGTAGAGGTCGGCGCCGTACTTCGTGAACGGAACCGGTGCGGTATGGAGATCGCCCACCGAACGGGCGTTGTCGTACACGATGTCGGCTGCCATGTATGGGACGAACACACTCAGTAATGCGCCGATGCGTTGCGCCTTCCCTCCACGGCTGAGGTTCGCGAGCAAACTCATTGCCTGTTCAAAGGGCGCGTTCAGCCGTCCGGCGAAGCGCGGCATTCGTTTTCCGAGCGTCTCCGAGAAAGCCTCCGAAATCTCACCGAGAGAACGCGACTCGGTGCCGGCGCTCAGGTGATAGGTCTCGTGCGCAAGGTCCTCGCGCAAATGAAGCTCGGCGATCGCCGGCCCAACCCAGTCGGCATTGACGATGTCGATCCGCATGTCGCGGGAGAACGGAAGCAGGGGCAGGTCGGTGAGCACGCAAAGCGCACGGACCATGTCGAACTGGGTCGTTTCCTGAAACCTCGAATCCCCAATGACGCTGCTTGGTCGGAGATAGAGCCGCGGCACGTCGGGCAGCAACTCGCGAACCATGTGCTCGCAGAACTTCTTGGTTCGGGTGTAGGGGTTGAAGTCAGGAAGGGCCCAATCGAGGGGCTCGCCTTCGAGGACGGTGTCGCCGGGGCGCTCGCCGGCCACGGCTGCCGTCGATACGAACGTGAAGCGGCGGAGAGGGTGGTCTTCTTGAATCGCTCGCGCGAGCTTGATCACCGAGAGCGTGCCCCGAAGGTTGTGGTTCGTGCAGGCTCGCTCCGAACGAAAGTTCAACGCTGCCGCGATGTGTAAGATCGACTCCGCATTCGAGATGAGCCAGTCGTAGTCGGCGTTGGAGATTCCGAGATTTGGTTCGCTGAGGTCGCCGGTGATGAAACAAATGCGATCGAGAGAGCGATAGAACTCGTCCGCCTCCATGTGAAGCTGGAGCGACTTCCACAGGCGTTCGACGCCCGCGTCGTAGTCCGACGCGCGAACCAAGAGTGCAAGCTCGTGATCGGTGTTCCGGAGTAGCCACTCGGTCGCATACGATCCGATGAACCCCGTCGCCCCCGTCATGAAGATCGCCATCGGACCCTATCGTCGTTCGCCGGCTGCCGATGTCAAGAGCGCTACGAGCTCGTCGGTGGCATCGATGTGCACCCAGTGGCCCGAGTCTTCGAAGACATGAACGAACACGTGTGGATCACGCTGCGCCAGGGCCTCCATGCGGGACTGATCCGCCCTCGAGAACATGGCCGAGCGTCCGGCGATGACTGCATGAATCGTGGACCCGGCTGGCGGTGACTCGACCATTGGCCACAAGTCGGCCTTCGCGTAGTCCTCGATCAGTGACCGAATCGCAGAGAGGTCGGGACCGAACGAGCGGCTCCCGTCTTGGTTGCGAGTCAGGTTCATCGCGAGCCATTGCGCGATCGCCTCCGGTTGCCCTGCCTCGACGACGGATTGCACGAACGCTTCGCGCGAAGGCCAGTCTTTTTCGAGGCCTTCGAGGATCGTCAACACTGCGGCGGTCACACTCGAGCGCTGCTCGGTCGCTTTCGAGCCCGGTGACGAGTCGATGAGCCAGATCTCCGCGCCACCATCTCGTATTGCGAGCCACTCCAACGCGACCTTCCCGCCGAAGCTGTGGCCGAGTGCGCCCCGCACGGGGAGCGATAGGGCTTGCTCGAGCTCGAGGATATCGGCCGCGGTCGCTTTCAACGTGTGCGGAGGTGGCTGCCCAAGTGAGTCACCGTGCTCGCGAAGGTCGACCAAAATCGCCCCCCACTCTGGGCGCGCTTTCGCGAATCTTCGCGCGATGCTTCGCCAATTGGCGCGTGTCCCGAGGATCCCGTGAAGGAAGATCATGTACCCGGACGGCTTACTCGTTTCAAACTTGACAATATCGTGGGCGAGCACGAAACCTCACTTACCACAGATGTCCAAAGACAGCCTGACCATCAAAGACAATCGCACGGGGGAGACATACGAGCTTCCGATCACGCATGGCACGATCCGAGCCATGGACCTTCGACAGATCAAAACGTCGGAGGACGATTTCGGGATGATGTCGTACGATCCGGCGTACAAAAACACCGCGTCGACGACGAGCCGCATCACTTTCATCGACGGTGAAAAGGGGATCCTTCGCTACCGTGGATACCCAATCGGAGAGCTTGCCGAGCATGCCACGTTCCTCGAGGTTGCCGACCTCCTGTTGACGGGCGAGCTTCCCACAGCGTCAGAGCTCGAGGTCTTCGAGCACGAGATCACCCATCACACGATGCTGCACGAAAACATCCGCGAGTTCGTGGATGCGTTTCGGTACGACGCGCACCCCATGGGCATCTTGTGCAGCACCGTGGCCGCACTTTCGACGTTCTACCCAGACGCGAAGGACCTCTCGAAACCGGAGTTACGTCGTCTCCAAATGCACCGCATCATCGCAAAAATGCCCACGATTGCTGCGTATGCCTACCGCCATCGGCGGGGGCTCCCCTACGTCTATCCCGACAACGACCTCAGTTATGCCGGGAACTTCTTGAACATGCTCTTCAGGATGACGGAGCGGAAGTACACCCCGAACCCGATCATCGAGCGCGCCCTCGACGTGCTGCTCATCCTTCATGCCGATCACGAGCAGAATTGCTCCGCGAGCGCGATGCGGGCAGTCGGCTCATCGCACGTCGATCCATACAGTGCGCTCTCCGCAGCCTGCGCCGCGCTCTACGGGCCGCTCCACGGCGGCGCCAACGAGGCTGTTGTTCGGATGCTCACCGAGATCGGCTCGGTCGACGCCATCCCCGAGTTCGTAGAGCGCGCAAAGGGAGGCCAGGAGCGATTGATGGGGTTCGGCCACCGGGTCTACAAAAACTACGACCCACGCGCCAAGGTGATCAAGAAGCTCGCCTACGAGGTCTTCGAAGAGATGGGGAAGAACCCCTTGATCGACATCGCCGTCGAGCTCGAGCGGATCGCGCTCGAGGATCCTTACTTCATCGAGCGAAAGCTCTACCCGAACGTCGACTTCTATTCCGGCCTGATCTACGAGTCGTTGGGTCTCCCGGTCGATTTATTTCCGGTGCTCTTCGCGATTGGCCGTACGCCTGGCTGGCTCGCCCAATGGGAAGAGATGCTCACCGATCCCGAGCAAAAGATCGCACGTCCGAGGCAGGTTTACCTCGGCGAGGGCGAGCGACACTACGTTCCGATCAAGGAGCGGTAGCGGCCGCCGCCGGAGCGCTCGGGACGAGCTGTAGAAGAGCCCGCTCCAGCCGAAAAACCGCGCTGTCCGAAAGGGGGCGACGCTTGACCCGGGCCGCGTCGGCGCCTGGCTCGAGGCTGTCGAGGTAAATTCGCATCTTTCGACGGGCCTCGTGAATCCGCCATGCGATCGTGCCTTCCGTGGTCTCGAGGACGACGGCCGCTTCCTTGTAGCTGAGCCCCTGGAGGGTCGTGAGCACCACCGTCGTCTGAAGGAGCGGCGTGAGCTGATCGAAGGCTTCGAGCAGAGCCCGGTACCGCTCACGGAGCTGGACCGCTCGCTCCGGGTCGCCGTGCGAGTCTACTGCGACGGCAGCGACGAGGCGCGGGTCATCGAGGGGCACGATCTGTCGACGCTTGCGGTCGCGCTTGGCGTTCAGGGCGCGGTGCAGCGTGATGCGATAGATCCACGTGAAGAACTCGCTCCGCCCCTCGAACTCCGGAAGCTTGTGGTACGCCTTGAGAAACGCGTCTTGCGTGATGTCGTCCGCATCGCTGGCTTGACCGGTCAAGGTCAGCGCCAACGAGTAGACCCGATCGCGGTATTTGCGGACCAGCTCGTCGAATGCAGCCGTGTCTCCGCTCTTGGCTCGGGCAACGAGCTCCGCGGCTTCGACGCCGCGCCGTTGTGCTTCGGAAAAGTATCTCTTCTGCTGCAAAAGGCCCCCATTTGTTCAGGACCCCTAAAGGTTACTCACATTCCTGGCTCATACCCAAATCGGTGGGCGACAATGCGCTGTAGGGCGCTGTGGGAGGCTTGTCGGCTAGCCATCACGGCCGTGCTTGAAACGCCCAAAAGGAGCTGATACATGCTACCCGCCTGGACCGGAAGCCCTTGGAAATGGTGGGGAATTCTCTTCTAGGGCCCATCAGATACCTATGATTTCCGACTGGTTCTACGGCTTCTTTTCAAACGACCTCGCCATCGATTTGGGTACCGCGACGACCCTGATCTACGTGAAGGGACGCGGGATCGTGTCCTGCGAGCCGTCGGTCGTCGCCGTCCAAGCGGACCCGCGCGGTGGTAAGCGCGTGTTGGCCGTCGGCAAAGAGGCCAAGGAGATGCTCGGTCGCACGCCTGGCTCGATCCGGGCGGTGCGACCGCTTCGCGACGGGGTCATTGCCGACTTCGACATCACCGAAGCGATGCTGCGCTACTTCATCACCCGCGCGCATCAAGATCGCCGCACGCTGGTGAAGCCGCGGATCATCATCTGTGTCCCGTTCGGGATCACCGAGGTCGAGAAGCGCGCTGTGAAAGAAAGCGCGGAAGGGGCGGGCGCCCGCGAGGTATACTTGATCGAGGAGCCGATGGCAGCCGCGATCGGTGCTGGCCTTCCGATTACCGAGCCAAGCGGCAACATGGTCGTCGACATCGGCGGCGGCACCACCGAGGTCGCCGTCATCTCGCTTGCAGGGATCGTCTACTCCCAGTCGGTGCGCGTGGGCGGCGACAAGATGGACCAAGCGATCATCGCGTACCTCAAACGCAAGTACAATCTGCTGATTGGTGAGCAAACCGCGGAGCACGTCAAGTGCAGCATCGGTAACGCGCATCCAGACGGTGAAGCCGCGACGCTCGAGGTGAAGGGTCGCGACATGATTGCGGGTGTGCCGAAGACAGTGGTCGTCAACGCCGACGAGATTCGCGATGCGCTCACCGAGCCGATCAACGCGATCACCGAGGCCGTCATGATGGCGCTCGAACGCACACCTCCGGAGCTCTCAGCCGACATCGTCGACAAGGGCATCGTGCTCACCGGAGGTGGCGCTTTACTGAAGAATATCGACGTGTTGCTTCGCGAGGAGACCGGGCTCCCCGTGATGGTTTCGGACGATCCGGTGTCTGCGGTCGTCCTCGGCTCGGGCAAGGCGCTCGACCACTTGGACCTATTGCGCGAGGTGACGATCGCGTAGCGCGAGAACGCGGCGATGAACTACTTTCAGACATTTCGAGACGCCGCGATCGTGATCGCCCTGCTGATCGTCCCGCTCCTCTTTCTCCGCGCACACCTCAAAGACCCCTCCAAGCTCTCCCGACTCGACCACGGCATCTTGCAGGTGAGCGGCCCCATTCAATACGTCGCCGAGTGGGCGGCGGACGGGGCGACGAGCATCATCGAGGACTACGTCTATCTCGTCGACGTGAAGCGCGACAACGACCACCTCCGCGCGGAAAACGATCGGGTCCGCGCGGAGATGCGGTCGCTTCGAGCCGATGCCCAACGCATTCACCAGCTCGAGGCATTGCTCGGCTTGCGCGAGCGTCTCCAGACCGAGACGGTGACCGCGCGGGTCATCGCCAAAGACATCTCTCCGTCGTTCCGGGTGGTGAGGCTCGCGATCGACCAAGGTGAGCACGCGGGCGTCCAAGCGGGGATGCCGGTCGTGTCGAACGAGGGGTTGGTCGGACAGATCCGCCGAGTCTCCGGTCGGTTCGCCGATGTGCTCCTCACGATCGATCCGGAAAGCCGCGTGGATGTCATGGTCGGCGACAAGGGAGCACGCGGGCGGTTGGAGGGCCTCGGCGAGCGGAGCCGATACCGCGGGCGCATTCAATTCGACCGTACCGACGACGAGGTTGCGGTGGGCGATGAGGTCTACACGTCGGGTCTCGGGAAGAAATTCCCCGCGTCGATCCTCATTGGATATGTGAGCAAGATCAACGCCCAGGAATTCGGGCTCCACCAGGAAGGTGAGGTGACACCGTCCGTCGACTTCACGAGGCTCGACGAGGTGTTGATCCTGACCTCGGGCCCCAAGGATGCGGACGCATTGTAGGGGCGGCGATGCAAGGAATCAGGAGCACCATCATCATCGTCTTGATCGCTTTTGCGATGCTGTTGATTCAGTCGGCTTTCGCGAGGGTTCTCTCTCCCTATCCGTTCTCGCCATACCTCGGGCTGCCGTTGGTCTTCGCTCTCGGCACTGCCCCTGGGGTGCGGCTCGTTCGCGGCGCGGCCACGTCCTTTGCCCTCGGTTATCTCTACGATCTCTCCACCGGGAACCCCCTTGGGATTCACACCCTGGCCTTCGTCGTTGGCTACTTGGCTTCGTGGCTGGTCGGGTATCTC
The DNA here is from genome assembly GCA_027295555.1 of Deltaproteobacteria bacterium. Taxonomy (GTDB): domain Bacteria; phylum Myxococcota_A; class Polyangia; order Polyangiales; family Houyiibacteriaceae; genus SG8-38. The sequence continues at coordinate 3,854 of JAPUKT010000004.1, read as the reverse complement.
ATGTCGTTTCGCGGGGTCCTGTTCGAGATGGGGCTCAGCTTTGGTTTGACGATCTTGATCGGCGGACTGATCGAAATCATTCGCTCCTTCGTGCCGGGCGGCATGGCCTGGGGTGGCGGAGCGCTTGCCATCGCGCTCTTCGCATCCGCGTTTGTCACTGCGCTGGTGTCGCCACTCCTCTTCGTATTGGTGCGCTGGGTCGACCCTGAATCTGCGCGGGCTCCGACATGATCACGCTCTCACAGCGTCGCGAGGTCGGCGAGTTTCGTAAGCGTTACCGGTGGATGGCGCTTTTCGTGGTGCTCGTGTTCGGCGCGCTCATCACCCGCATTGCCCAAGTGCAGATCTTTCAACGCGATCGCTGGTCGGGGATCGCCCAAGACAACATCACCAAGACCCTCGAGCTTCCAGCTACCCGCGGCGTCATCCGCGACGTCGCAGGTCGCGTCGTCGCCTCCAGCCGGCCGTCCTACGACGTCTATGCGACGCCGCGTCTTCTTCGCATCCCCGAAGACGTCGACCGGATCGCCTCGTTGATGGGGCTTTCTGAGGAGCAAAAGGCTTCGCTCTCGACGCGGCTTGCGGAGCTCCCGGAAAACCGCCAGACCCGCCGACTCGAGCTGTACAGCGACATCTCGCGTGAGCAGTTGGCGGCCCTCGAGACCCATCTTGCCGAGCTTCCGGCCCTCGACATCGTGACCGTCCCGCTTCGCGATTATCCCTATGCCACGCTTGGCGCGCATCTCATCGGTTACCTGAACGAGGTGAACGAGACGGACCTGCAAAATGCGAGCGACCCTGGCATCTATCGATCCGGCGACCGCATCGGCCGAAGTGGGCTCGAGCGTCGGTACGAGGACTTGCTTCGGGGGGCGCGAGGTTTTCGTCGCTTGGTCGTCGACGCACGAGGAAGAGCGCTCGAAGGGACGCGACCCCACTCACTCGAAGTCGACATGCTCAAGAAGCCCGTCCCGGGCCACGACTTGCGGCTCACCATCGACATGCAGCTGATGAAAGCCTTCGATCGAGCATTTCGCCAGCATCCATCGGGCGCCGCCGTGGTCATCGACATCCACACCGGCGCGGTTCGCGCCCTCTACTCGAAGCCGGTCTACGATCCGAACGAAATGAGCAGCGGCCTCAGCATCAAGCGCTACCAGGAGGTCACGGCTGACCCCTTCCGGCCCCTCATCGACAAGACGATCTACGAAACCTATTTCCCGGGCTCCACCTTCAAGATCATCACCGCCCTAGCAGCTCTCGAAGACTCGGTCGTCGACCCGATGCAGCGTGTCGAGTGCATGGGGTCGATCAAGATCGGCAGGCAAAAGTTTCGCTGCACTCACCGCCACGAGTGGGTCGACCTCTACGAGTCGATTGTCCAATCCTGCAACGTGTACTTCTGGGAGCTCGCCGAAGAAGTCGGCCTCGAGCGCATCAACCGTTATGCGGAGGCCTTTGGGTTCGCCGAACGATCGGGAATCGGCGTCAACAGCGAGGCCAAGGGCTTTTTGGCGACACGCGACTGGTACAAAGAGCACTACGGCGCCTTTCGGCCGGGCTATACGCTCAACACGGCGATCGGACAGGGCAACACCCGGGTCACCGTGCTGCAGTTGGCGATGGCGTATGCGGCGATCGCCAACGGCGGCACACTGTACGTTCCGCAGGTGGTCCAGAACGTGAAAGCGCCCGACGGCTCGCTCTCCGAGACCTTCCAGCCTCGGGTCAGGCGCGAAGTGGGGGTTTCACCGGAGCACCTGGAACTGCTTCGCCGCGCGCTCACCGATGTCGTCAATGACGAGTCAGGAACGGCCTACAGCGCCCGAACACCCGAGGGGCCGCTCGTCGCGGGCAAGACCGGCACCGCACAGGTCGTGAGCCGCAAGAGCAGGTCGGCGGAGTCGTCGAGCGCATGGTACCTCGACCGCTCCCATGGATGGTTCGCCGGCTTTGCGCCTGCCGACGATCCCCAGGTGGCGTTCGCCGTGCTGGTGGAGCACGGTGGGTCGGGAGGCGCGAGCGCGGCGCCGATTGCCACGACGGTGATGCAGGAATACTTGAGCGAGCTCGAGAACGAGGAGTTCGAGTAGCGATGCCGATCGGCCGAACCATCCGCGACGAGTTCGATTGGCCACTCTTCATCGCGGTCTCGACCATCGCTCTTTTTGGCGTTCTCAATTTGTACAGCGCTACCGACAGTGGAACGACCTCCGATGCGTACGTGCAGCAACTCTACTGGCTCATTCTGGGCTTCGGGGTGGCCAGCGTGACCGTCGCGATCGACTACCGATACTTCGAACGGTACGGCTGGGTCATCTACGGTGCGTGCATCCTCGCCCTCGTGTTGGTGTTCGTCCTCGGAAAGAGCGTGCGGGGGTCGACCCGATGGATCGCCCTTGGGGGCTTTTCGCTCCAGCCGAGCGAGCTGATGAAGATCGGGCTCATCATCGCGCTCGCCAAGTACCTCCACCACGACACCAAGACCGGCGGACGCACCCTCGCGGACTTGATCATCCCGGGCCTGATCCTCGCCCTTCCGATGGCCCTCGTTCTCCTTCAGCCCGATTTGGGCACGACCATGGTGCTCGCTTTCATCTTTGCGAGCGTGATGATGCTGACCGAGCTCAAGCTTCGCTCGGTGGTCACCCTCTTGGCCTCCTTCGTCGTCGCCGCCCCGGTCACTTGGTTCTACCTGCTCAAGGACTACCAGAAAGAGAGGATCACCGCGTTCTGGGACCGTTTGGGCGGAATCCAGACCGACCTTCTGGATTCCGGCTGGCACGTCCACCAGTCGCTGGTCGCGATCGGAAGCGGTGGCCTGGCCGGGAAAGGCTTCACCCAGGGCACCCAAACTCGCTTTCGATTCCTCCCCGACCAGCACACCGATTTCCCGTTTCCCGTGTGGGCGGAGGAGCACGGCTTTGTCGGGGCGGTCTTGCTGATCAGCTTGTACATGTTCCTGGTCCTCTGGGCGCTCCGCATTGCCTCGCAGGCCAAAGATCGCTTTGGCGCAGTTGTCGCCGTGGGCGTGGGCGCCATGATCTTCTGGCAAACCGTGGTCAATCTTGGGATGGTGTCCGGGCTGCTTCCCGTGGTCGGGATGACCCTTCCGCTGTTTTCGTACGGAGGGTCGAGCTTGCTCTCGACCATGCTCGGCCTCGGGTTGCTGATGAACGTATCGATGCGGAGGTTTTCACATTGAGTCAGTCGAAGCAAACGATGGCCGGCGTCATTCAAATGACCTCCACTGCCGATGTCGACGCCAACATGAGCACCGTACGGGAGCTCGTTCGCGATGCCGCGAAGCGGGGCGCCGAGCTGGTGGTAGTGCCCGAGTGCTTCGCGTACCTCGGACCCGAGGCGGGCAAGCTCGAGATCGCCGAGTCGTTCGATGACGGCGGCCCCATCCTCGACGCGTGCCGCAGCGTCGCGAAAGACGCCGGTGTCGACGTCGTCTACGGTGGCTTCTGGGAAAAGAGCGACGTGCCGGGCAAGGTGCACAACGCGTGCGTGTACATGCGCGCCGATGGCTCGACCGCAGCGGTGTATCGCAAGATCCACCTCTTCGATGTCGACCTTCCCGACGGCACCAAGCTCCTCGAGTCCGACACGGTCGACCCCGGGGCCGACATCGTCGTCGCAGAGGCGCCCTTCGGCACGCTCGGCTTGAGCGTCTGCTACGACCTGCGTTTTCCGGAGCTCTATCGGCGGCTCGTCGACGAAGGGGCCATTGCCTTGGCGGTTCCGGCGGCTTTTACGCTTACGACGGGCAAAGACCACTGGCACGTGCTCCTTCGCGCTCGCGCGGTCGAACAGCAGTGCTACGTCCTTGCAGCCGCCCAGACCGGCCA
>JAPUKT010000399.1 GCA_027295555.1 Deltaproteobacteria bacterium | reverse complement strand
ATGTCGAGGATCTGATTCCGGGACTGGACGTCTATCTCACCCCCGGGCACACCGTGGGGACCATGACCGTTTGCCTCGACACGACGAAGGGGCGGGTCTGCTACGCGTCGGACTCGGTCTACCTGTACCGCAACATCGAGGAGGACATCGCCCTCGGGCTGGCGATGGATCTCTACCAGTCGGTGGAGTCGTACTCGAAGATCCGGCGGCTGGTCGGCGACGGCATTCTGATTCCCGGGCACGAGCCGGCGCTTTTCAACCAGGCTCGGAAGCTCTCGTTTCGCAGAGTGAGCGATCACATCGTCGCCATCGTCGAGTAGCTGAGCCTTTGCTTGGTGGCGGCCTTCGGGAGCGATCGTCGCGGGCCTGGCCTTTTCCGCGGATTCTCGTGTCGACCGAAATTCCTTGATCTGGATCAATTCCCACACCCCCTCGATTGCTAGCCTACCTGGACCTGAGGTCACGTCATCACTGGGGGTTTATCGTGGACCAGACCATTTTTATGATCAGCGTAGTCCTGGCTACCATATCCGTCGTCGGCATTGGGCTCATCCTGCTCGCAGTCGCCATGGGTAAGATTTCGGACTAAAACGGCAGCACTCACTACAAAAGGCCGCGCACCTCGCCGCGGCGAACGAACAGGACCCCACGACTGGGGTCTTTTCGGTTTTGAGTCTCGCTACCCGGGTGGCGACCCGGTGACCTGCCTGGCTCTCCAGAGATTCGATTCACGGGTGTGAACGGCGGTCAGCGCGACTCGGCCACTTGCTTTTCGATGGTGTTTGAGGCCAATTGGTCGGTCGGTGGCTGGCGCCGCCGATCGATCGAGGGGAAGGCAAATGAAATTGGGATTGGGAGTCGGCCCGTTCGGGCCACCGGGAAGCAACAACATCGTCGAGCTGGCTCAGGAAGCGGAGTCGCTCGGATACGACACCATCTGGACCGCCGAGATCTACGGCTCGGATTGCTTTACCCCGTTGGCGTGGATCGGCTCACAGACGTCGAAGATCAACCTGGGCACGTCGATCATGCAGCTCTCGGCCCGCACGCCGACGAGCGCCGCGATGACCGCCGTGACCCTCGACTATTTATCGAACGGTCGCCTCAAGCTCGGCATCGGTGTCTCGGGGCCACAGGTTGTGGAGGGTTGGTACGGCCAGCCCTACCCGAAACCTCTCGCGCGCACGCGGGAATGGATCGAGATCTTTCGCCGCGTGGTGGCACGCGAGGAGCCCGTCACCTTCGACGGCGAGCACTACCAGCTTCCCCTCAAGGGTGGCATGGGGCTCGGTAAACCGTTGAAGCTCATTTTGCATCCCATGCGTCCGAAGATTCCGCTTTACCTCGGTGCGGAAGGTCCCAAGAACGTAGCGCTGGGTGCCGAGCTTTGCGACGGCTGGATTCCAATGCTGATATCCCCCTACCGCATGGACATCTACAAGGACTCCCTCGCCGGACGTGGGCCGGACTTCGACATAGCCGCGACGGTCACTGTGATCGTCGACGACGATCTCGACCGGGCGCTGGCTCGCGTGAAGGCCAACATTGGCTTCTACGTCGGCGGCATGGGCGCGAAGTCTTTCAACGTCCACAAGGATCATGTGAGCCGTCTGGGATTTGCCGACGAAACCGACAAGATTCAGGAGCTTTTCATGGCGGGGCGCCGCGACGAAGCATTCGCTGCCGTGCCGGATCAGCTCGCCGACGAGCTCTCGCTGTGCGGGTCGAAAGATCGCATTCGCGATCGTCTCCAGGCATGGAAGGACAGCCCCGTGACCACCTTGAACGTGGGCACGCCGGATCGTGACACCTTACGTTTTCTGGCCGAGGAGCTGCTTTAGGTCGCGCTAATGGTGAGTTTCTAGTGTGGGAGCGGCCGCGCCGCGCGAATCAAGGAGGGTGCGAGTTTCTGGTTTTTCAAGGTTCCCTAAAACCTGCGCCGCTCGGACTCTACGCAAACGCCGCAGCATCCTCGAAGTTGCGATAGCGCTCAGGCACCTCGAACTTGAAAACACGCGCGGCGTTCAAGCCGAGAATCTTCGCGCGTTCGCCATCGTCCAGCGCGGTCATCGTGCGTTCGATCGCCTGCGCGGAGTGCGGCCACGTGCCCTCGTGGTGGGGGTAGTCGTTCGCCCACATGAAGTTGTCCGTGAGGTTGTGCTCACGCGCCAGGTCGAGCCCCGGCTTGTCTTCCTGAAACGTCGCAAAGCCGTTTCGACGGAAGTATTCGCTCGGCAGCATCTCGAGCTTCGGGCGCACGAACATGTGGTGCTTGCGATAGGCTTCGTCCAGCGCCGAGATCGCCCACGGCACCCAGCCGATGCCTGCCTCCACCGAACCGAAGCAGAGCTTCGGAAAACGATCCAGCACCCCCGAGGAACAGAGATTCGCGATGGGTTCCATGGTCGGCGCGAGGGAATGCACCGCGTAGTTGATCACGGCACCGCCGTTGCCGCGCGACGTGCGCGGATCGCGGCCCGTCGAGACGTGAAACGTGACCGGTAGATCCACGTCCTGTATGCACGCCCACAGCGGATCGAACTCGGGCAGGTTGTAGTTTACGTGCGCG
>JAPUKT010000398.1 GCA_027295555.1 Deltaproteobacteria bacterium | reverse complement strand
TGGAGGTCGACGTCGCCAAAATCTTGGCACGCTTGGGAGACCTCGTGAGCCAAGACGACCCAACTTGATTCGCGAGCCACATTGAATCAGGTTCCCGACTAGATGAGCCTGTTCGAGGAGCTGGGCGGAGAGCCGAAACTTCGAGCCATCGTCGATGACTTCATCGACCGGTGCTTCGATGACGTGATGATCGGGTTCTTGTTCACGCGTGCCGAACGGGATCGAATCAAGCGTTTCGAGTATCAGCACGTCGCCAACGCGCTCGGCGCGCCGATCGAATACGAGGGGCGGCCGCTCAACGAGGCTCATCGGCCCCATCGGATCCTCGGAGGCCAGTTCGACCGTCGCAAGCAGATTCTCAAGGAAACCCTCCGGGACCATGCAGTACCGGAGGTAGTGGTCGACGCTTGGGTAGGCCACCAAGATACGCTGCGCCACTTGGTCACGAAGGATCCCGACTCGAACTGCCAAGACTGACCATGTCGGAATCGCTCCAAGGCCTCGTTGTTCGTTCGACCGCAGGCTTCGTAGACGTGCTGGTAGACGACGAAGTCATCCGATGCCGAATTCGCGGGAGACTCAAGAAGGAGCCGCGGGACACTGATCTTTGCGTCATCGGGGACCAAGTAATCGTCGCGCATGCGAACGAGCAAGCCCACGTCGTCATCGAGGTTCTGCCGAGGCGAAGCCGATTCTCGCGACGCCAGCCGGGCAGGAGGCAAGGCAAGGAAGACGTGCTCATAGCGAACCTCGACCAACTGCTCGTGAACTTTTCGTACGGTCGACCGCTCTTCAACGCTCGACTGCTGGACCGGTTCTTGGTGATTGCGGAGCATCAACAGATTCATCCGATCATCGTCATGAACAAGGCGGACCTCGAACGACCGGGCGACTCGAGTTGGCAGAAGACCTACGAATCGATCGGATACCCAGTCTTGAGGCTGAGCGCCGACACCGGCGAAGGGATCCATACACTTCGCGAAGTGCTGCGCGGCAAGATCTCAGCGTTCGTCGGGCCCTCTGGAGTCGGAAAGAGCAGCCTCATCAATCAGATCCTGCCAGGATTGGATCTCGGCATCGCCTCGGTGAGCGATCATCACGGCAAGGGACGCCATATGACCCGCGTCGCTTCGCTCTACGCACTCCCCGACCAAGGATTCTTGGCCGACACGCCTGGCATCCGAGAGCTCGGAACGTGGGCGCTCCCGGTCGACCAGCTCGACCGTTGTTTCCCCGAGCTCACCCGTTATCGGACCGAGTGCGCGTTTCGGAGTTGCACCCATACCCACGAGCCTCAGTGCGCCGTCATCGACGCAGTACACCAGGGCGCGATCGATCGTGACCGCTACGAAAGCTACGTGCGCCTACGCGAAGATGCGTCGGTCTAACGCGCTTCTTTTCGGAAGTCGAACCGCGCCCGGGACACACGGTCGGGCTTGACGTTGACCCTGCGCACGACCTTACGTCCGTTGTTGAGCTCGAATTCCAAGGTCACACGCCCGAGCGGAACGTAGACTTTTTTCATCGGGGTCCGCCCCAACAGGTCTCCGCCGATGAACACATCGGAGGGTGGGTTGGTTTCGATGTCGACTCGGCCATAGGCCCCGGGCTGAGCACCGCCCTGCTTTCCGAGCAACCTGGCGGTCACGCCCGCAGTCTCGCCAGTGGAAACCTTCGCGGTGGTCGACCACGACGCAAAGCCAGGCGTCTCGATTCGGATTCGGTATTCGCCCTGCATGAGGCCCGTGAGCGCAACGGGTGTCACGCCTTGTTCCTTGCCGTCGAGGTAGATCTTGGCGCCCGGCGGCGACGACGCGACCAAGATGCGAGCCCCGTGCTGCCTCAGAAGCGGATTCTCGCTGAGCGCAACCTCGGGCGGGCCCTTGTCGCGGAGGAGACCCTTGACGTACTTCATTCCGTCGAACTTCACCATCGCGAAGCCGCCCGCCCCGACCAGGATTACCAGCAGCGTGACAAGGCCTTTCCAGCTTCGCTTCTGAACCGGCGGGCCACGAACCGGACTCTTCGCCCTGAGCTTCGGAGAGTCGAGCGTCGGTCGTCGGGTGACGCGAGGCCCCGAGGGGTCATCGTCGGACGACGTGGTCGACGCAGGCGCAGCCGCTGGTGCGGGCCCAGCATCGAGGAGGTGACTCAGATCGAGAGCACCACCCGTCTCTACCTCCAGCTCCCGGACGCCGGCGACTTGCGCCACGTACGACTTGGAAGAGTCGTTGTCGTGATGCATGTCGACGCATATCGAGGCACCGAAAGGTACCGTATCGACGCGAGGCCCTCGCGAGAACTCTTCCGGAAATGCCTTTTGAATGAAGTCGGAAACTTCACGCTGGCGGGCGAACTGCTGAGTCGACTTCCCAAACTTCTCGAGCGCATCGGCAAGCTCTTCGGCTGTCGCGAATCGATCGCCGGCCTCTTTTGCGAGCGCTTTTTGCAATATTTGGTCGAGCTCATCCGGCACGTCCGGAAGCTTGTCCTTGAGTGAAGGAACGGGATCCATCATGACGGCACGCATCGTCGCCGCCTCGGTCTGCCTTCGATATAGTGATCGCCCCGTGAGGGTTTCGAAAATGCAGACGCCGAGCGCGAAGATGTCGAGGCGATGATCCGACTGCGCCCCAGTGCATTGCTCGGGCGCCATGTATGCGAACTTACCTTTGACGACGCCGGCCTGGGTCTTGTGGGCTCGGTGGTCCGCCTTGGCAATCCCGAAATCGAGGAGTTTCACCGACCCCTCGTAGCCGATCATGATGTTGTGCGGCGAAACGTCGCGGTGGATCATATTGAACGGCTCGCCGTGCTCGTCGTCAGCGGTGTGCGCATAGTGAAGCGCGCGCGCGATGTCTGTTCCGATGCGGAGGGCGATCGGAAGGCCAACGCCGCCTTGTTTTCGTGCCTTCCGAATCAGACGGCCCAGAGGCATCCCGTTTACCCACTCCATGACGATGAAGTGCGACCCTTCGTCGGCACCGAACTGATGGAACTGGCAAATGTTGGGATGCTTCAGTTGCATCCCGATGCGCGCTTCGTCGAGGAACATCTGAACGAAGTCGTTGTCCTGCTCGAAGTGCGGCAAAATCCGCTTCACCACCAAGAAGCGCGTAGCGCCATCGGTGTCCGTGTGACGCACGAGAAGGATCTCGGCCATGCCACCAAGGGCAAGACGCCCCAAAACGTCATAACCGGCGAACTGGCCGAGGACTGGAAGGTCCACCGGCGGCTTCGGCCCTTCGACGTTGGCTGTGGCTTGTTGTTCCTGCGTCACAAGTGTGCTCAGACACTTCCCCGTTGGGCAGGTCCCACCGCGCTTGGAGCCCGGCAGCCGTCAATCCCCCGAGGAATTATGTCCCACACAACAGCATAACCCCTCGAAACAGCCATCGCCTACCTAGGACCCTGGAAAAGATCTGCGAGTCTGAGGAGTTGTAGGGTTTCTCACAAGATGCGATCGGTCCGGCCGAGCTCTCGACACATGTTCTTTTGATGTGCCTCGAGCGTGCCGCCGCCGATTTCTAGGAGCTTCGCGTCTCGCCACAGTCGTTCGACCGCGTACTCGGAGACGTAGCCGTAGCCCCCGAGCACTTGGATGGCGCGATCGGCAATGTCCTTGCCCATCGTCGAGGTAAAGAGCTTCACGCCATCCGTGTCGAGTCGATGGCCGGGCGTCTCCAAGCTCATGGTCGCCGCCGTGTAATAGGTATAAGTACGGCCAGCCATGAACTCCGCGTACGACTGGGCGATGTAGCGTTGGATCTGACCGAACTCTCGCAGTGGCTTCCCGAATGAGCTGCGTTCGTTGGCGTATCGATTCATCACCTCGAGGGACCTGCGCGCAATACCGAGGCTCATCGCCGCGAGTGCCAAGCGTTCGATCTCGAGGTTGCGCATCATGTGGAGGGTGGCGGTCCCTTCTTCGCCCACCAGATTGTCCGTCGGAACCTCGCAATCCTCGAACACGAGCTCGGCTGTCGTCGAGGCGCGCATCCCGAGCTTGCCCTTGATCTTCTGGCCGAGACTGAAGCCGGGGAAGCCCTTTTCGACGATGAACATCGATAGCTGGTTGCGCCCCTGCCCTTCGACACGGGCATAGACCAAAAACGTATCCCCGAGCTCCGAATCGCTCACCGCTCCGTTGGTGACCCACATCTTCGCGCCGTTCAGCAGGTAGACGTTGCCTTTGCGGATTGCAGATGTCTGCATCCCGAGGACGTCCGTCCCGGCACCTGGCTCAGACATGCACATCCCGCATACCTTCTCACCGGTGCAAGCGCCGGGAAGGTGCTTGGCGCGCTGGGCGTCACTGCCGTTGACCTGCAAATTGTTGGCGAAGAGCACGGAGTGGGCGAGGAACGCGAGCGCAAAGCCGGGATCCGCGGCGGAGATCTCCTCATGGGCGATCACGGCGGCCACCGGATCCAACCCTGAGCCACCGAAGCGCTCTTCGACTGTGATGCCGAGAAGCCCGAGCTCCCCCAGCTTTCGAAAGAGCTCGATGTTGAAGCGCTCGGCGTGATCGGACGCCTCGGCTTGGGGATCGACCTCTCGTTCCACGAACGAGCGAACGAGCTCCCGGAGCGCGCGATGCTCCGGGGAAGGGTTGAAAAGGTCAGTCACCACCCGGGCTTAACACGCCTGCCTCGCAACCGAAAGTCCGATACAAAAGCGTAGTGTGCGAGAGATTTTCGTTTGTGGTCGAGCGCCCCCACACTATCGCCTAGACGACCGCATGGTTGATCCCGGTCGGGCCTGCGGCCCGTCAATTGGTCCCGCCCCACCGCCCCCACACTATCGCCTAGGCCGCTTCGCGCGGGCTTTCGGTAATTTTGCGGAGAAGCCACGTGCCTCTCGAAGAAGCCCTGGCGGATTTGGTCGGCGCGTGGCAACCGAGTGCACGAATCAAGCTCATCGCGTCGGGCTGCCATTCGACCAGCCTTCCGATCCGGCCGTCGGGTGTGCGGAAGTCGGGCTCGGTACTGATTCGCCGCCGGGCGAGGTCGTCAGCGTCGGATTGCGCGCGCGTCTCTACGAGGAGCATCACGTTGCGGCGTGCTACGGCACCGACCATTTGCATGGTCACCACGAAGGCGAGGCTCAGCAGGCCGGCTCGCTCAGTCGGGAGAACGACGCGACACCGTGGAGCGCTTCGTCCGCAAACCTCCAACCGGAAGCTCATCGGAGGCGCTTCTCCGGGGAGTCGTAGGTCAGAGACGAACGCGCGAAGCCTTTCGGCAGACTCCTCGGCTGTTGGCGCTCTGTGCTGACGGGTTCCGGTGAAGAATACCGGCAGGAGAAAAAGGGCGGCAAAGGGCTGATCGAGCAGGACGAAGAGGGCGAACGAGGCTGCCACGACGACGAGCCCAGCCGGGGTGGTTCCATCGAGCAGGTCACTCGGCAGCGTTTGACGCTTGTGGTCGCGCGTGGGCGCGGCCGGTTGCCACCCTCGCTCGAGTGGGAGGGTGCTTGGTTTCGTGGGGCGGTGCAGCGCCAACGTGAGGAGCGGAATCGCACAGATGATGTCGTGAGGGGCAAGCCAGGCGCCCAACCCGAGCAGCGTCGCGGCCGCGGCGAGGACGACCGGCCAAGACGTGCGAACAAAAAGAGCGCGCGGATCGATGCGCACCTCGATCGA
>JAPUKT010000397.1 GCA_027295555.1 Deltaproteobacteria bacterium | reverse complement strand
CGTACCTCGCAGGGAGCGAGCGAGGAGGTAAGCCGACCCCAAGCGAAAAGATCCGCACACTACCGGGCGGCGCGAAATGCATCGATAGTTTCGCGTTCGTCGTAGCGATGTTGGTAGTCGGTTGCGCGCTTGAATGCGTCGCTGTCGACGACGATCGGATACTTCAAATGGTCGATCGCAGCCCGCGGCAAATTGGGAAGAGCCAGTCGGCCAAGCCCCAGGTTGATCATCGTCGCCGGCACCCGAAATGGCCGCATTCCCGCAGCGCGCACGATGATCGAGATGGGAACCGGTGACGGACCAGAAACATTGTAAACCCCGTGAAGCTTGCGGCTGAGGGCAGTGACGATGGCCTCAGCCGCGTCCTCTTCGTGGATGAAGTGAAAGAGCGGATCGAAACCCATCACCAGTGGCACGGTGGGACCCTTGAGATACGACCCAAGGGTTCCGCGCTTGCTTGGGCCCAGGGTGTACACCACCCGCAGCACGCACGTCGCTATCGCCGGGTAGCGCCATAGCGCGGACGACGCATACAGATCGGCGGCGACGAGGTCGGCAAGCTCCGGGAACGTGTGCGTCGACATCGGCGGCTCGTCCTCGGTATGATAGAGCGGTGAGTCTGCAGTGGCGCCGTAGTAGGTATGCCGGCCGACCAAGATGGCCTGCTTCACGCCATAACTGTTGCAGTGCTGGATGAACGAGCGCGTCCCGTAGAGGTTCACGCGCATCCTGTCCGGGCTCTTGTGAAGTAGGTGGGTGACCGTCGCCATGTGGATGGCGGCTTGGGGGCGGCGGGTTCGAAACACGTCCTCGGCTGGGCGCTTGCGGATGTCGTACTGATACATCTCGATCGACTCCGGCGCGTCCGCCCAGGGCCGCCGATCGATCCCGATCACGTCGTACCCGCGCTCGACGAGTCGCATCGCGACCAGCCGCCCCAACGTTCCCGCAGCGCCTGTGACCAGCACCTTCATCACAACACGAGATCCGCTTCAGTGATGTTCTTCTCCCTGAGTTGACGCCCTTGCCGTATCAAATCACTGATCCTCGTTTTGACTTCATCGACCATCGCCCCACAGACCTCGTCGCTCTCGTGGCCCGAGCCTTCGAAGACCATGGGCTTCCCGTAGAGAAGCTGGAACCGGGTTGGTTTGGGCACCAGTAACCCCCATTTCGTGACAGGGATGTACGGAACCCCAATCAAACGGCCTAGGGCCTTCAAGTTGGCCACCGTAGGGAGCGCCTCTCCGCCGCCGACGAACCCGAACGGAATGATCGGGCTTTTCGTTTCGAGTGCCAGCCGCATGAAGCCCGTCCCAAAACCCACGAGCGTGTCGGCGTCCTTCGCGAGCTTTGCCGTTCCGCGGGCGCCCTCCGGAAACACCAGCACGAGCCGGTCGTCGCGGAGCAGTCGAACGGCTTGGTCCGGGTTTCCGGTGAACTGGCCGGTGCGGCTCATGAGCTGAGACGCCCCCGGGAATTGGTGGATGAACTTGTCGAGCATGGCGTGCGGGAGGCGCGGCGGGTCTGCGTCGAGGAGCATCGAGCCCATCACCATCGCAGCGTCGATCGCAACGCCGCCCGAGTGATTACCGACCAGAATCGCCCTACCGCGCGACGGCACGTTCCCCAACCCATAGACGTCGACCTTGAAGTAGCGCCGGTAGACCCACGCGAACGCCGATACGAATCGAACTAAGTCGTTCTTGTCGATGCCGTATGGGTCGATCCCGAACGTGTTGAATGAGAGGTCGAGCGCGTCGATACGCGCGGAGATGTCGGGGTCGATTGGGAGAAGTTTGTCCAGCAAGGTCGCCTCGGCCCCAGGGGGCTTCGATCTCTATGTTGAGAGGACGGAGAACGCAATCACTCGCTACCGGTTTTGCGGATCCCGAGCGCACGCATTTTCTTGTAGAGGTGGCTCCGCTCTAGACCTAGGTCGGCGGCTGTCTTGGTCACGTGCCCGTCTCGAAACTCGAGCGCTCGCCCAATCAGATCCCGCTCGGCGGCTTCCACCATCTCGCGAAGCGGGGTTTCCGGACGAAAATAGGAGCCGACCGTCTCCCCAGTCCCGATCGGCAGCAAAGCCCGCGCGTGGGCTTCGGTGATGGTCTTGTCCGGGGTCAGGATGACGAGGCGTTCGATGAGATTCCGCAGCTCCCGCACGTTGCCCGGATACGCATACCCTTCGAGCAACCGCATAGCGCCCGGTGTGATCACTTTCTCTGGCCGATCATGCACTTCACACGCGAGGGCGAGGAAGTGCTCGGCCAGCAGCGGTACGTCTGCGATGCGTTCCCGGAGCGCCGGGATCTTCAATGGCACTACATTCAGCCGGTCGAAGAGGTCTGGCCGAAAGCGTCCCGCTTCGATTTCCGCTTGAAGCGATTTGTTGGTTGCGGCCACGACACGCACGTCGACCTCGATCGTTGTGGTGGCCCCCACTCGCTCGATCTCGCCTTCCTGCAGGACCCGAAGCAGCTTCGCCTGCATTTGAGGCGACATGTCGCCTACCTCGTCGAGAAAGAGCGTCCCTCCGCTGGCTCGCTCGAACTTCCCATGACGCTGCTTGGTGGCCCCGGTGAACGCGCCCGCCTCATGGCCAAACAGCTCACTTTCGATCAGCCCTTCCGGCACCGCCGCGCAATTGAGGTTCTCGAGCTGCCCGTCGGCCCGCGACGAAGCCGCGTGGATCGCAGACGCGACCAGCTCTTTGCCGGTGCCGCGTTCCCCCAAGATCAGGACGGACGCATTGGAGTTGCCGGCAAGCTCGATCTGTTCTCGGAGCTTTGACATAGCCGGGCTCTGCCCGAGGAGAGAGGCCCCGAAGTCGTAGCGCCGGCGAAGCTCACGATTTTCGCGTTGGAGCTCGTGAATCTCGAGGCTTCGCTGCAGGGAGAGGACGAGCCGGTCGCTTCCGATCGGCTTCTCGATGAAATCGTCTGCGCCACGTCTGGTGGCCTCCATCGCGGTTTCGATCGTCGCGTTTCCGCTCATCATGATCACCGGCGTGGAGATGCCGCGCTCGCAGAGCTCGCTCAGCATCGCGAGCCCATCTATGCCGGGCAACTGGACGTCCAGCAAAATCGCATCGAAAGTCTGCTTGGCGAGCTTTCCGAGCGCGATCTCCGCGCTTCCTGCGACTTCCACAGCGTAGCCTTCGAGCCCCAGCGCACGAGAGACCGTGGTCAGGATGTTCTGTTCGTCGTCGACGACGAGAATCGTCGCGGCCGCCATACGGTTACGCTAGCACACTCGGGCGCAGGCTCAGGGGCCCGTCCGGCTGCCCTGTTTCTTGATCGTAATCGAGCGAACGTGGGTCTCGGAGACACGTTGGTTGGCCTTCAACCAGGGTGTCAGCGTCTCGGTCGATTCGGGCCGGGAGTACAGATAGCCCTGTGCGATATCACAACCGTGCTCACGCATGTACTCGAGCTGACTCTCGGTTTCTACGCCTTCGGCGACGATTTCCAACCCGAGATTCTGTCCAAGGCCGATGATCATCTTGGAGATCGGCCCACCACGTCCGTGGGACCCCACGCTCTGCACGAAGTTCTTGTCGATCTTGAGGACATTCAGCGGAAACTCATGGAGATACGTGAGTGACGAGTAGCCGGTGCCGAAGTCATCGATCGCGATGCGTACGCCGACGTCTCGGATCTCCCGAAGGAGGCTGCTCGCGATGGCCGCGTCGGACATCAGCGAGCTCTCCGTGAGCTCGAGCTCGAGGAACTCGGGCGGGAGCTTCGTTTCACGGAGCGCGTTGCGGATCTTGTCGATGAACATCGGGTCCTCGAACTGTTGAGCGGAAACGTTGACCCCGATCCGCATCGGCTCGAAGTCCATCTCGTGCCAACGCCGGAGCTGCTCGCAGGCGGTGACCAGCACCCACTCCCCCACTTGGTGAATCAGCCCGAACTCTTCGAGGCCCGAGATGAAGTGATGAGGCGTCAGCAGACCACGGGTCGGGCTCATCCAGCGGATGAGAGCCTCGACGCCGATGACACGCCCCGTGCGGAGGCAGAGCTGCGGCTGGTAAACCAGCTGAAACTCCTCCTTTTCCGCGGCGCGGCGCAAGGCCCACTCGAGTGCGCGCCTCGATTGGGCTTCTTCCTGCATCGCGTTGGCGAAGAACTGATAGCGGCCGCGGCCGGACGCCTTGGCTTGATACATCGCGAGGTCCGCAGCCCGCAAAAGCTCGGACAAATTGTTTCCGTTGTCCGGGTACATCGCGATTCCGATGCTCGTCGAGCTGTTGACCTCGTGGCCGTCGATGGTCTTGACCTCTTCGAGGCTTTTGATGATCCGCTCGACGACCGGCAAAACCTCTTTGGCCTCGCTGACCCCTTCGAGGATCACGGCGAATTCGTCACCACCAAGACGTGCAACCGTGTCTTGGTCGCGAACACTGGCGCGGATACGCTTCGCCGCTTCCACCAGAAGCTTGTCGCCGATCTCGTGTCCGAGCATGTCGTTGATCTCTTTGAAGCGGTCCATGTCGAGAATCAGCGTCGCTACACCGGCGCCGCTCCGCATGGCTCGTCGCAGCGCGTGATCGACCCGCTCGCGAAGCAAGGTTCGGTTTGGAAGGGACGTAAGCTGGTCGTAGTGGGCGAGGCGCACGAGCTCGAGCTCGGTGCGTTTCCGTTCGACGGCGTAGCGAATGACCCGATGTAGATTCGCCCCGTCGATGTGCCCCTTGACGAGATAGTCCTGAGCGCCCGCTTTCACCGAGCGAAGAGATATCGCTTCGTCTTCCCACGCGCTCACGATGACTAGCGGCACATCGGGATACGACGTCTGCAGACTCGATACGGTCTGCGTGCCTCGCGAGTCCGGCAGGTTCAGGTCGGCGAGGATGACGTCCGGCGCGAACTCCTCGGCCGAGAGCACGGCGTCGTTCAAGGTGCGCACGTGCGTGATCCGGTAGTAGGCGTCGGTGATCCGGCGCAGAAGCCTTCGGATCAGCTGGGCGTCGATGAGGTTGTCCTCCACAAGGAGGACTTCCCGGACCTCACGCTGCTCCTCGTCTAGGTCACCCAGCATTCACTTTGCCGTCCAAAAATGCGTTCCCACCGCCTTATTACAGTGCTATGGTTTGTTAAGGGCGTCAAGGGTGATCCGGCCCCTAAGGGTCGGCATGCTAGCAGGCAAGACAGAAATCTCTTTGGTTCCGGGAAAGAGGCGCATCCGCGTCCTCATCGCCTCGGGCAATCCGGAGCGGATTATGCTGGTTCGGGAAAGCCTCCACGCGTGGCCCGAGGTGGTCGTCTGTCGTGTTGCGGTCAGCGTCGAGGACACATTGGCCAACCTGGAGAGCCACGCGCCCCACATCATTTGCTGGGATACCGGGCTCGGGTCCGAGCTTCCGGCTGCCGCGCGTGAGGTTTGCGTGCTCTTGCTCGAGGAGGACGCCTGCCAGCTGCCCACGGAGCAGTCCTCAGAAATGGCACTGCCCAATGGCTACGTCACCGGGCTTCAGCGCTCGATCAACCGCGAGTACGAGCTTCGACGCGCGTTGGTCCAACTCCGAGATGCGCATGGGTCCGAGACGCAGGGCCGCTTGCTTTTGGCCCGGGCGACAGACGGGATCGTCGTCGTCGACGCGTCCCGTATGGTGGTCTTTGCGAACCCGGCGGCACGCGGACTGCTCGGCGTCGAGACCGCTGCTTCGTTTGGGGAGATCTTCGAAGAGCAAATGCCCGAAGAAGGCAAACCCGGCGTGTACGAGGTGAAGCTCGCCAACGGCACGACTTCGTCTGTGACCGGTACCGCGATCCTGTCGATGTGGGATGGGCAGGAGGCGACGATCATCCAGCTCCAGCCCACGCTCAAGCCGAGCGTGCCGCCTCCCGCCGGCCCTCGCGTTCCTGAAGATCGTCTTCGCGCCATCGGACGGCTGGCCGCTGGCCTCGCTCACGAGGTGAACAACCCCCTGACTTTCGTCCTCGCCAATCTCGAGAGCCTTCGCGAATCACACCAAATCATTCGTCGATTCGTTCGCAAGCTCCGGGTTGGCCTGGCGAACGACGGTGAGATCAGCCTCAAGGCCTTCGAACAGCTCACCGAAGGCGCGAACCTTCAAGAAGTAATCGACGATGCCGCGGACATGTTGACCGACTGCCACAAGGGCATGCACCGCA
>JAPUKT010000396.1 GCA_027295555.1 Deltaproteobacteria bacterium | reverse complement strand
ACCGTGTTCGCACCGGGGTTTCGGTGGTGTGTCCCAACGACATCGTAGCGCTGCGAAAGCTCGCGCGAGATCGCCCGACCGACCGGCCCCGTCGCGCCGACCACTAGCACGCGCTCGCGCGGCTCTGTCATGTCTCGAGCTCGTCGAGTGACGGGCATGCAACCCACGAGGGGCCGGGAAACTCTTTGGCCAGTCGTTCGGCGATCTCGCGCGCCATCGGGGGGGGCTGCGCAACGAATACGGTCAGGTCGGCGGGCACATCGGCCGGGGCGACCACGGGGGTTCCCATGTATGGCTTGCCGAAGCGATTGGGATCTTCATCGACGAAATAGGCTGCCGCGTTCGGCAGGTGCTCGAAAGCCCAGGTCGCGGCGATCCCGGTGCCGAGGATCCCGATCTTCTGATCGACGAAGCGTCGCGGTAGCCAGGTCGCGAGGCGTTGAAGGAGGGACACCGCGGCAATTGCGCTATCCGGGACCCGCAAAGAGTGGCCATCCGACGACGCGACGCCGCTCGCCAGCGTGAGCAGCGCCACATGCTCCTTGCGAATCAGGCTTGGGGAGTACGCCCGAAGCTCGTAGCCGGCTCGTCGCGTGAGCTCACGGAGGGTCGCAAGCGAAAAATGCGTGACGTGGTCGACGACGGCCAGATCGAACGGGTTAGTCGCGAAGCTGGGCGCGTCGACCAAGACCACGCCTCCTGGGGTGAGCTTGGCCGCGATCTCGGAGAGGAACGAAATCGGATCCGGGACGTGCTCCAACACGTGAACCAGACTGATCAGGTCGTAACGTCCAGGCGCATCTGCTGGACCGCCCGCCACGAACTGCTCGACGCCAGGGATCGCCCGTACCGTGTCAGCGCCACTCTCACTTCGATCGACGCCAATGAGCTCCCAGCTCGGAAACTCCGCGGCGAACGTCCGGAGAAGCGCACCATTGCCACACCCCACGTCGAGCAGCCTGCCCGATGACGGGAGCTCGAGCTGTTCCCTCGCAAACCGCACCAAGAGCGCCGACCGAGGAGAAAGCTCGCTCCCTTCTTGGTGACGAACCGATTGCTCGGCGCCCTGCCCTTGATGGTAGGCCTCGTAGTCCCCGTAGATGATATCGACGTCCTGAAACCACTCTGCCGTGGTCCGTTTGTGCAGAAGCCCGCACCCGCCGCAGACCAAGAGGTTCGAAACGCGGGGCCACGGCTTGACGTCGGACGTGACGCCCGAGAAGTCGACCGAAGTCTCGGAGGCCGGTAGCCCCCCGCAAATGGGACACACGATTTCGGAATCGAAGTCGCCCGCATGGAGCCCGCTCTTGGCAAAATGATCCACCCGAAACATGTCCTCCAATCGGTCGATGTCTCGCTCGCTTTCGAACGCGAGGTTCTCGAGCGCGAAGTGCAGGGACCGTCCGAGCTGGAGCGTTCGGCGGTAGATCCGACGACGCCGTGCTTCATCCGGAGGCATCATGAAGAGGCTGAAGAAAATGATCCCATCGACCTCGTCGAGGCTCCCGACCGCCGTGTCGAGCATCATGAAGCAGCCCGGCATCACGTATTCGGTCGCGCTCAGGAGGAAAGGAAGCTCGTTTCGGGCGGCGTAGTCGCGCACGACCAGATTCTGCACGTGCTGAGGCGTCATCTCGCCCCTGACGGGCCGACTAGCGATGTAGCCGCGGTACCCCGCGCTCAACGCTCGAACCCCTTGGGCAAGGTATAGGTCGTGCCGAGACGCGTGGCGGCGCGGATGGTGATCGGCTCGAAGAATTCGCCGAGACGCTTGGTGTCATAGGGCGATAGCAAGCTCTTGAATCGACAGTTGATCGACCAACGCGCTTCGCCTTCTTCGTTGCGTCGATTTCCATGCATCAGCGTGTGCGTGAAAATGATCCCCTGGCCGACGGACACGGTCACCCATTCCACGTCGGGCTCGATGGCCCGGAAGAGCTCCTCGGTATCTTTCCCTTGGAACTCGGCGAAGCGCTTCGAGTGCTCGTCGTTCAGCTTTCGCGGGAGGATGAACATGCTCTTCGTGCGATAGCAGTCGACCAGCGGTACCCACACGACGACTTCGAAAGCGGAGTCCCCCGACCAGACGTCGGAGTGAACGGGTAGCAGTGAGCTTTCGTCGCCGGGAAGCTGGATGCTCAGGTTGATGCGCCGTTGCATCGCGAGCTCGTTCCCGACCAAGGTGGCCAGTACACCGCGGGCGAGCTTGTAGTAGGTCGGGCGAAACCACGGCTCCCGATTCATCGCATTGAAGATCCCAAGACGGACCGAGTTTAGATCGGCGATGGAGACCCGGTCACCCGCTCGGTTCAGAAACTCGGAAATGTCTTCGAAGGGCGTTCCGATCTCTTTGCTTAATTGGTTGGCGACGGCGCGGCGGATCCGCTTCAAACCGGTGCCATCCTCGATGTCGAAGATGTGGTATCCACGCTCTTCGAAATCCTCGATGAGCCCCAGCTCTTCGCGGTCGAAGAAGTCCGAGTCGTATCGTTCCGTCGCGCGCAGCGCCGAATCACTCGAAGTAGATGAACTCATAGTCCCCTCGGTATCCCCATTCGTCGAACAGCCATACCCAACTCTCCGGGCGGTGGAACGCTTCACAGGTGAGCGCCCAGCACTGAAGGTTGAACAACTCTGCCTCGCTGCGGAAGCTCTCCACCACGAGGTAGGCGTTCTTGCCGACCCGCTCGATCTCCTGGAGCGCTACCTTCAGGTCCTGCACGGCAAGATTGTGCAGCGTTGCGAGCGAGATGACGAGATCGAACTCGCCGTTCTCGATCGGATAAGGGTCTTGGGCCCGGTGCGCGAAGAGGTCGCCGCGAAGCTCTTCCTTGGCGTTGTCGATGGCGTAGGCGGAGATGTCAAAGCCGGCGACACGGGCGTCGGGGAGAAGCTTCTTGAGCTCGTAGAGGA
>JAPUKT010000395.1 GCA_027295555.1 Deltaproteobacteria bacterium | reverse complement strand
CATGTCTTCCGGCTGCCGAGATGATGGTGCTCGTCATGGACCCCGAGGCTGGGGTCGACAGTATGAGCCGGCGCCTCGTGAAGTTGGCGCACGATCTCGATCTCCCGGTGGCCATCGTTGCGAATCGAATCGGTGAGTGTGTCACCAGCCTAGCGCCTTTTCTCACCGAGCTGAAAGAGGCGTTCGGGCGTGGCTGCCTCCCGATCAACCTGCCGGCGGACAACGGCAAGACCGTCGTGGATTGTCTGCTGAACGGCGAGGGGGATAGCGACCTCGGCCCGATTGCGGGCTTTCACACTGAGCTACTCGACCAGATCGTCGAGATCGACGATGCGCTGATGGAGCGATACCTCGAGGGCGAGGAACCGAACTACGAGGCACTGCACGAGCCCCTTGAGCGCGCGATGGACCAAGGGCACGTGGTGCCGGTCTGCTTCACCGATGCGGCTAGCGATGCTGGCGTCGAGTCCCTGCTCGATATCATCGTGCGGCACTTCCCGAGCCCGCCGGAGGGCAACCCCCGCCCTTTTTTCATTGGGGAAGGCGAAGACGAGGTCCCATTCCATTACGACGACGATCCCGACAAGCCGCTGCTTGCCCACGTGTTTCACGTCACGGCCGACCCGTACCTCGGCAAGCTCTGCTTCTTTCGTGTGTACCAGGGCACGGTGAAAAGTGGCGAGCAGGTCTTCATTGGCGACGGCAGGAAGCCGATTCGGCTGAGCCACGTATTTCAGCTTCAGGGCAAGGAGCGTGATGAAATCAAGGAGATCTTCGCCGGCGACATGGGTGCCGTCGCCAAGATCGACGACCTCCACCTCGGAGACGTCCTGCACGACGACCATTCGCTCGACCACGTGCACCACAAATCACTGCCGTATCCAGTCCCGTTGCACGCGCTTGCCGTCGTACCCAAGACACGCGGAGACGAAACCAAGATCGCCGAGGTGCTCGCGCGCATTCGCGAGGAGGATCCCACGTTTACCGCGCACTTCGACCCCGATACGCACGAGCTGATCATACACGGCATTGGCCAAATGCATTTGAACCTCGTGCTCGAGCGAATCAGAAACCAGGGAGTCGACGTCGAAGCCAAACCTCCCAAGATCGCGTACCGCGAGACCATCCTCGGCCGCGCGGAAGGTCACTACCGCCACAAGAAGCAAAGTGGCGGCGCAGGTCAGTTCGGCGAGGTGTATCTACGCATCGAGCCGCTGGAGCGTGGTCAAGGGTTCGAGTTTGTCGACAAGATCGTTGGTGGCGTCATTCCGAGAGGTTTCATGACCGCCATCGAGAAAGGCATCCGCGACATCATGCGGCAGGGGATCGCCGCTGGTTATCCGGTGGAGGACGTCCGGGTGACCGTCTATGACGGTAAGACTCACTCTGTCGACAGCAAGGAGATCGCCTTCAAGACGGCTGGGAAGTTCGCCTTCAAGGACGCATTCCTCAAAGCCAACCCCACAATCCTCGAGCCGATCGTCAGCATCGAGGTCACCACCCCAGGCACTACTGTCGGATCAATTACGGGGGACCTATCGAGCCGCCGCGGCAAGGTCTTCGGAACCGACGTGATGAGCAGCGGAACGGCGGTGGTGAAAGCCTCGGTGCCGCTCGCCGAAATGACGGAATACGAGCCGGCGCTCAAGAGCATGACGAAGGGGCGCGGAAGCTACACGATGGAGCTCAGCCACTACGATCCCGTGCCGGACCGCGTGGCACAAGAACTGGTCGCCGGGTTCAGGACGGGCTAGCCCTGCGGCGCTGGACCGTCGAAAGTGACACGAGTCGCTCCTGAAGCTTTCGGTTCTGCTGCTCGCGAATCCCGGCGCCGTTGAGCTCGCACATGCTGACCATCTCGCCGTCGACGGGCACCTTGAATGAACACGATGCCAGTCGCTCCTTGGCGCGCTCGGTGCCGAGCTCGGACGAGCTCATGAAGCTGTGGACCACGATCGCCGCGGGTGTGATCTGCCAATCGCCATTGGCGAAGACCGTCTTCAGGAAGCGAGGCAGCCAAGACAGGTTTCCGTCTGTGAGGCGGTACATGCTGTAGGCCGGCCACTGCCAAAGATACTTCGGAGATCGCGCGAAAAGACCCAGCCATCTTCCGACGAGCTCGGGAAGGTCCGCATCGTCGCTGTAAAAGCCTTGGAAAGCCCCGCTTAGAAGTTCGTCGACGAAGTGCGCATCGATAGCCTTACTCTCGCGCTTGACTTCCATGACGCGGATCTCATCGCCGAAGCGAATGACGAAGAATAGGCAAACGCTATTGCAATCTGGGTGGCCCATCGTGAACGTGTGGGAATTCAGCGGCAGCCCGATGCCTTCGCATACACGCGCCCAAAGATCACCGCTGCGGGCCAGTGCCTCGACTCGGGTGCGACCGACCTCGGCGGTCGGTTGAAGGCTGATGAGTCGAAAAGCGTCGACATTGCGGAGAAACCAGCGCATCACCTCCGGAACCTCCGCGATGTTGTCCTTGGTCACCGTAAACGTGTGCGCAGCGTACAGTCGTTGCCCGGTGATCTCTCTCGCCTCGCGGATGAGCGCAGCAAAGGCGTCTCGTGTGCGCATGACATCGACTTCCCTAGCGTCCTTGGCTTGGCCGATGCGGCCACGCTGTGTGGTGTCCATGTGAATGCCCACCTTCTGCAATCCCGCCCGCATCAGCGTGTGCAAATAGCCGGGGTCCTTCGCGAAAGTCTGGCCATGCGTCATCACCATCGGATCGAGCCCGATGTCGCGCGCATATCTCACGATGCGGGCAAGCTCGGCGACCGGTAGAAGGGTCACCTCCCCCGCGGTGAGCTGAAGCGAGCCCGAAGGACCGGTGTGGGCTCGGATCTGATCGAGCTGGGTCTTGACCTCCTCAAAAGGGAGGGGCGGTGTGCTGTTGGCGGTGTTTGGCAGATAGCATGCGGTGCAGGAAAAATCGCAAGCTTCGTACAGGCCGTGCGTTGCCGTACACCCAGCGCTCATCGTACCAAGCCATTGATGCCGGATCCGCCGTATCTCCTCCGGGAGCTCGGCGAACACTCTGCGTCTCGCCTCTTCCCGTTTTTTGGCGCCGCCGAGCTCGACCGCCCCCTGCCAGATCGCCCCGAGTGTAGTGCCGAGCTTCATGGTTGATACGAGACTTCGAGGGCACCGATGAATGCCCCCAGCTGATCGCCGGGGAGGGCGTTGATGCCGGCTGCAGCCGCGCGCCCGCCACCCGTGGGGAACTGTCTGCAGAGCTCGTCGGCGCCCTGCTTGTTTTCGAGCGGCGCGCGTACGCTTACCAGGTAGGTGCCGTCAGCGCGTTCGGTGAGCACGGCGTGGGCTCGCGCCGGGAAGGCGTTGGCCAGATCGTTGCTGTAGACGCCCGAGACCCGCCGCGCCCAGGGTTCATTCGGCAGGATGAACACCGCGGTCTTTTCCGACGCGCGAACGGGCTTCACCACCGCGGCCGAAGCCATGTCGTTTCGATAGCCGGACTCCAGCTTCTCGAAGGTCTCGGGCGCCTGCTCGATGAACGCGAAGGGCGTCGGATGGGAGCGCACGAGCTCGAACAGCTCGGCCGGGGCGAAGTGCAAGTCCTTCAGCGAGGAACCATACCCGTTGTAGTTGATGCAGATTCCGAGGGTCTCGAGGAGCGTCAGTCGCTCTTCAGAGAGGCCGAGGGGCTCCGCGAGCGCGCGCGCGGTTGCTTTGAGGTTGTCTCCGAAAGCGCCGGTGACCGCCCACTCGACGTACTTTCCCCGTAAATGGCCGTTCACGAGGAGGCTCGTGCACACGTTCGGATCCGTATCGATGATCGTGGTGAGCCTATCGTTTACGGGGATGTCACCTGTGAAGTGATGGTCGACGTAGAAGATCTCGGCGCCTGCCCCGAGGGCCTTCACCACGCCTTCGCGGTTCTTGTCGAAACTCACATCCAGGACCGTCATGTGGTCGCCCTCCGCCACCTCCGCTTTCGCGACGAGGGCGATGTCGCGTTTCACCCCGGTGATCAGGGTGCTTTGCAGAGGCTCGGCGTTGCGGAGCTGTGTGAGCGCGCAGATGCCGTCAGCGTCGCCGTTGAAGATGTCGATGTGGGCCACGGCTGCATATCTACCACGGCTGTGCGGTGGCTCGCTCCCGCGAGGCCCGTTTCTGCCCCGAATCGGACCGCCGGCCGCCGGTGACTTGCGCGACCGCGAAT
>JAPUKT010000394.1 GCA_027295555.1 Deltaproteobacteria bacterium | reverse complement strand
AGCGGGCATCCGCCGAGCTCGACCCCGGCAACCGCAGAAACGGACCCCGGGAGGCCTCGAATTCGCGCGAGCAAAGCCTCCCCGACCAAGACGTGACCTCGTGCAAGCAACACCACAGGCTTGCAGTCGATCAAGAAGTCGCTTTCTTTTCCTGAGCTCAAGACGAATCGGCCGCGACGGAAACCCCGTTCCCGGAGAAGCTCGAGAAGCTGATCCACGGGTGAGTTCCACCACGTCCGGGGCGCCGGTGCAACCGCGAATCGAGACTTGAGCGCGGAGGGCCAGGTCGCTTCGGCTAAGAAGCTTCCTCCACAAGCCGTTCGTAAAGCGCGAACAGCTCACGGAAGTGGTCGCCCATCGTGCCAACCTTCTCTTGGGCTGCGCGGGCGCAGCCGGTGACGAGAGTCTCGCGGTCGCGGTCGAGCAGGGCCTGGATCGCCACGCTGCAGTCGGCGACATTGCCCGGTGCGTAGGTTTCCGCATACGACGGGTCGGCCAAGTCTGCGGCGCCCCCTTGGTTCGGGACGATGATCGGTAGCCCCGAGCAGATCGCCTCGGCGACCACGAGCCCGTAGGTCTCGGCCGCCGACCCGTGGAGCATCGCATCCGCGCTGGCCAGGCTCGTGGCGACCTCGTCTCGGTCGGTGACGAAGCCCGCCAGGTGCACACCGGGCACCTGTGCCGCCCGTCGCTCAACCCACTTGCGCATCGGCCCGTCGCCGTAGATCACCAACCCCATCGGAAGCGTCGCGCTCACGCGTCGAAACGCTTCCAGCAGAGTCCCGAGTCGCTTCTCGGGGTGGAACCGGCTGATGTTCACCAGCAGCGACGCCTCCTCGCCGAGCCCGCAACGCGCGAGCAGTCGCTTGCGTACGGCCGGATCCCTCCGCGAGGGGGAAAACTGCGCCTTGTCGATTCCGAAGGGCACCGGCTCCGGACGCCGTAGACCAAACCGCCGAAGCTTTTCTGCCAGCCAATGACCGCTCACCACCGTCGCATCGAAGCGTGCGCCCAACGTCCGAAGATAGGCCCAGTACCACCCGAACATCCGGTCGACCCGGTCGGTCCCGAGGCGGTGTCCGAGGAAGGTTTGCGGATACACCGCGACCGGGTCCTGATGGAAGATGAAGGTCTTCACCGCGCGGCCGGGCCACCGTGCGGTGAACCAACCCCCCGACCAAGGTGAAGATCCCTCCACCACGTCCGGCGCTTCGCGGTCGAGGATCCGATGCACGGCGTCCTCACGCCAAAGCACGTAGTACCTGGGATCGAGGGGGAGGGGTGGACCCTTGACCCAGCACACACGACCACCCAGGCGCTCCTCTTCGCGATCCTCCGGGCCGGGCGCAATGACGACGATCTGGTGACCCTCTCGCGCACCGGCCTCGAGCTTCTGGTCGACGTACGTGCGGACGCCACCACCGAGCTCGGCATAGAACTCGGCTACGTCAACGATCTTCATAACGCGCCAGTGATACCACGGAGGCCTCCCCACCACTGGCACAGCTGCAAAACAGCGACTGGCGGCGCGTCCCCGGGCTTCGTGGTACGGTCCGGCGCCCAACAGGCCGATCCGAGGATACTTGCCCACACCCGATGCCCCTGTTCGCGAGTTGGACGACTTGCTTGTGTTTTTTCACGAGGCCGAGACGCCTCGCGAA
Organism: Deltaproteobacteria bacterium; assembly: GCA_027295555.1. Lineage (GTDB taxonomy): Bacteria > Myxococcota_A > Polyangia > Polyangiales > Houyiibacteriaceae > SG8-38. The sequence continues at coordinate 1,347 of JAPUKT010000394.1, read as the reverse complement.
CGCTGGTTGATCGGGACCGAAGCGGAGCGGTTCGCCGTCGGAGAGGCAGACGGGTCGCCGCTGCCGTATGACGGCCCGGTGAGTGTGGTGGCGATCTTCGACCACCTGATTCGCGAGCATGGGTGGGAGCCCGAACGTGAGCTGAAGGATGGTCCCATCGTCGCGCTTCGTCGTGGGAATGCGTCCGTGACCCTCGAGCCGGGCTCCCAGATCGAGCTCTCCGGGGCGCCCTACCGGACGGTGCACGAAGGCAAAGCCGAGGCCGATGCCCATTGGCAACAGCTCGCGCCCATCATCGAGGACCTCGGGCTCGTGTGGCTCGGTCTCGGATACCATCCGTTTGCCACCGTCGAGGAGCTCGGCTGGGTTCCCAAGCTTCGATACGACGTCATGCGAAAATACCTGCCCACGCGCGGCTCGATGGCTGCGGAGATGATGACGAAGACGACCACCGTGCAGGCCAACCTAGACTACGCGTCCGAGGAAGACGCCATGCGCAAGCTTCGGGTCGGCCTCCGCGCACAGCCGCTCGTCACCACGATGTTTGCGAACAGCCCCTGGCAAGAAGGCCGTCGCTCTGGCTTTCGTTCGTACCGCGCGCTCGCGTGGCTCCACATGGATCCCGATCGCTCGGGGTTGCTCCCCTTTGCGTGGAAAGACCATCCCACGTACCTCGACTACGTGGAATGGGCCCTCGAAGCCCCGATGTTCCTCGTGAAGCGAGGCAGCGAGGTTCATCACAACACCGGCCAGACTTTTCGTTCGTTCATGAAAGACGGCTTTCAGGGCGTGAAGGCCAACTACAACGATTGGGTGGTCCACCTGAGCACCTTGTTTCCCGAAGTGCGCCTCAAAAGCACGCTCGAATACCGCGGGGTCGACGCTCAGAGCCGGGAGATGTCGTTCGCGCTTCCCGCGCTGTGGAAGGGACTCCTCTACGATGGTCAGAGCTTCGGTCGGCTCGAGGCGCTGGTCGATTCATGGTCGTACCGGGAGGTGGAGCGGCATCGCGAATCCCTTGCGCAACATGGGATTCGCACCCGCTTTCTAGGTCGGGAAGTCGCCGATTGGGCCGGCGAGGTGCTCGAGCTCGCCGAGGCGGGCTTGAGACGGATCGATGATCGAAACGACGCGAGCAAAGACGAGACGACCCTGCTCGCCCCCTTACGGAACCTCTTGGAACGTGCGCACTGCCCGGCAGACCTCTTGCTTCGAGAAGTTCCGGACGACCTTCCGGCACGCTCCGATATCATCGCCGCAACCAAGCTCCGGCAAGACGATTAGGGCGCGGGTTATTCCTGACCGAAGCCCTCAGGCCCGCGCGGATGCTTCGCGTGACAGCGCTGC
>JAPUKT010000393.1 GCA_027295555.1 Deltaproteobacteria bacterium | reverse complement strand
CCGCCAGACCTACCAATCGACCGGTTTCCCCTCCGACCTCCGTTTCCACAGCGGAGAACGCTCTCGAAGCCCATGGACCGTGTCGATCACGACGTCCCCCACGGTGGCGATCTCCTCCTCGGTGGTCGATCGCCCGAGGCCGAAGCGCACGGAGGCGGCCGCCCATTCCTTCGGGACCCCCATCGCTTCGAGCACGTAGCTCGGCCCTGACTCGGCGCTGCTGCATGCGGCGCCACTGGAGACGGCAACGTGCTCACAGAGCTCGAGTAGGAGTCGCGCACCGTCCAAATAGCCGAACGACAGGTTGAGATTTCCCGGATGGCACCGGTTGGCGGCGCCATTGAGTCGAACTTCCTCGAGCTCGTCGAGCAGCCGATCGCGGAGTGCGTCTCGAAGGCTCGCAATCCGTCTTGCCTCCGTCTTGCCTTCCTCTTTCATGATTTGGGCAGCCGCTCCAAAGCCGACGATCCCGGGGACGTTGAGGGTTCCCGAACGAAAGCCGCGCTCATGACCGCCGCCCGTAATTTGCGGCGCTGGAATGCCGCGCGTTTGCACCACCTCGCGCACGTAGAGCGCACCGACGCCCTTGGGCCCGTACATCTTGTGCGCCGAGACGCTGGCGAGATCGACATCCAGGTCTCGGACGGAGAAGGGTACATAGCCGAGCCCCTGCGCCGCATCGCAATGGAAGAGGATATCGTGCTCGTGGGCGAGGGCGCCGATCGCGGCGATGTCTTGCAGGACGCCCACTTCATTGTTCGCCAGCATGACGCTCACCAGCACCGTGTCCTTCGTGATGGCGGACGCCACCGCTTCGACCGGCACCATCCCGGATTCGTCGACCTCGAGGAAGGTGACCCGCCAACCCTGCCGTGCGAGCGCCGCACACGTGTCGAGCACCGCCTTGTGCTCGGTCCGCACAGTCACGATGTGGTTCCCGCGGGCCTCCCTTGCCCTGGCCGCGCCCACGATGGCCAAGTTGTCACTCTCGGTCGCGCCCGAGGTGAAAATCAGCTCTTCGAGTTTGCAGTCGAGCAGCGCAGCAACCCGTGCTCGACTCTCCTCGACGGCGTCACGAGCCGCCTTCCCATACACGTGGGCGGAGCTCGCCGCGTTGCCAAAGCGCTCGTGAAAGTGCGGGATCATGGCCGCGAGAACACGGTCGTCCACCGGCGTGGTCGCATGGTGGTCCATGTATATCGGCAGTGAGGACATGGCTCAGAAAGCCTAGCGCCGACTATGTGCGCCTCCAATGGGCTGGTTTATGCTCCCCGTATGGCCGGAGCGAGCATTCTATGTGCGACTGATTTGACCGAGCACAGCCACCGCGTCGTGGACCTCGGCGTTGCAGCCGCCAAAGCTTTTGGAGCGCGTCTCGATTTGGTCCACGTGGTCGACGATGCCGATTCCTGGTGGCCCGAGTCTCCGGAGCTCGAGGAGGTGACCGAGCTGGCCCGCGAGCACACCACGCGCTACGAGGCCGGCCTCGAAGCACAACTCCAAGAAGAGCAGAAGCGCTGCGTCGCAGCGGGGGTCGAATGCGAGGCCTTCGTCGTGCGCGGGCGCCCTTGGCGGCTCATTCCAGAGGTGGCGCAGGAGCGGTCGAGCTTCTTGATCGTCATCGGCCCTTATGGGAGCGGCGGCAAGCGAGCGGTCGATCGCTCGGGCGTGACCGAGCGTGTCCTCGGCTCGACGGCAGAGCGGGTGATTCGGGCGGCGGACCGACCGGTGTTCGTGTCGACGGGCGAAGAAGCCATTCCCGACGGCCTCGCTGGGACGAGGTGGCTCGTCGGCACCGACTTCTCCGAGTCGTCGCTCGCTGCGGTCTCGTGGGCAAAGCGTGCTGTGGCGCGCGTCGGCGGCGAGCTCCACGTGGCGAACGTAGTGATTCCCGCGGGCGGTGAAGAGAAGCCCGACGAAGAAAGGACGTGGCGACAAGTCCTCCGCGACCAATCCAAGCTCGAAGCGGGCAAGAAGCTCGATGACTACATCACGCAGCACGCGCCCGAGGCGCAGCCCCATCAGGTGGTTTCGCCCGAATATCCTTCGCACGCTCTTTGCGATGCTGCCGTGATGGTCGAAGCCGACGTGTTGGTCGTCGGCACCCAACATCACAGTGTTTTGGGCCGGTTGCTCCTCGGAAGCACCGCTTCGCGCTGCCTTCGAATCGCGCCGATGCCGGTGCTCATGGTCCCCGAGAGAGCTCGGTAGGCCATCGATGCAGGGCCAACCTTGACATGTCTCGGTCCATACCCTAGATCCCTATATAGGACCGAAACAGTCCTGTATCTAACTATCTGAAAATGCTGCGAATTTCTAGAATGACGGACTACGCGGTCGTGTTGGCTACCCACCTGGCCGCCACGAAGAGGCCCCATGCGGCCCGCGACCTCTCCGTCCAGACTCAGATTCCGGAGCCCACCGCCAGCAAGGTCCTCAAGCAGTTGAGCCGGGCTGGGGTCGTCGCATCGCGGCGTGGCACCAGAGGCGGATACGCCTTGGCTCGGCCGGCCGCAGAGATCAGCATCCACGAAGTCATCCAAGCGATCGAGGGGCCGATAGCCGTCACCGAATGTTCGGATGAGACCACCGATTCGCTTTGCGAGTACGAAACCAACTGCGGCGCTCGCGCAAACTGGCAGCGCATCAACGTCGCGGTTCACCAAGCCCTTTCCCAGATCACGCTCGCAGATATGGCGTTTCCGTCCGCCGACACGCTGATCACCATCGCGCTATCCAGCAAAGAAGCCGAGCGGGCGCGGCTGAGCGGTTCTCCGCGCAGCGATAGCATTGAGTTGGAGTGAGTGATGTCCATAGCGAACGAACCTATCCATGAGATTCTCAAGAAGGGCTACGACGCCGGCTTCGTCACCGACATCGAGCAGGAGTTCGCGCCGCCCGGATTGAACGAAGAGATCGTCGCGTTCATCTCGAACAAGAAGAACGAACCCGAGTGGCTTCTCAAGTGGAGGCTCAAGGCGTATCGGCACTGGCTCAAGATGAAAGAGCCGCGCTGGGCCAAAGTGAGCTACCCGGAGATCGACTACCAAGACATGTGCTACTACGCGGCCCCGAAGACGAACGAGGACGCCCCCAAGAGCCTCGACGAGATCGACCCCGAGCTCCTGAAAACCTACGAAAAGCTCGGGATTCCGCTCCACGAGCGCGAAGTGTTGGCTGGGGTTGCGGTCGATGCGGTCTTCGACAGCGTGTCGGTTGCCACGACGTTCCGCGAAACGCTCGCCAAGGACGGTGTCATCTTCATGCCGTTCTCCGAGGCCGTGCGGGAGCATCCGGAGCTCGTGAAGAAGTACCTCGGGTCGGTCGTGCCGGTCGCGGACAACTTCTTTTCGGCGCTCAACAGTGCGGTCTTCAGCGACGGGTCGTTCGTGTACCTTCCGAAGGGGGTGCGCTGCCCGATGGAGCTGTCGACATACTTCCGCATCAACGCAGCGAATACAGG
>JAPUKT010000392.1 GCA_027295555.1 Deltaproteobacteria bacterium | reverse complement strand
GCGCGGATCATGGTCGAGTCGCTTCACCAGATCGCGGATCGAGGCGTTCGCGGTCTCGAGCGTCGCTTCAAGCGTCATCGGATTGCTTGCGCATCACCTTTCGAAGGCGCTGCGCCAACCATGGTGGCGTCACCACCGTGGTCGCCATCACCATCAGAACGATGGCTGCATACACCCCCGCGGCGATCAGTGGCTTGCCTTCGTACCTGATTCCGGCGCCCACGTTGGCGAAGATCAGGCCGACCTCGCCGCGAGGGACCATGCCAATGCCAACCGCCAGGCGGTCGGCTGTCTTGCCTCGGACACCGAGACCAGCGACGAGCTTGCCGATGATCCCGACGGCCGTTAGCGCGAGGGCGAGGAGCAACAGCTCCGTTCCGATACCCGAGAGGTTGACCATCATCCCGGTGCGCACGAAGAAGATCGGCGCCACGACCGCGACGACGGGCCCGATGATCTCGGTCAAGTCGCGCGCCGATGTCTTGCCGAAGGGCCGGACATGGACCTCGTCCAAGATGAGGCCGGCGGCGAACGCCCCGACGATCGGTGCGAGGCCCGCCTCGCCGGAGGCGCCGGCGAGGAGCAAACACAGGCCGATCGCGACCGCAGCAAGGACGCCTTCCGTGCGGAGCTTGGAAGCGGCTCGAAAGACCCCCGGCATCACATAGGCCCCTAGGACCAAGGCGCCTACCAAGAAGCCAGCGGCGAGCCCGATGATCTTGGTGAGGTCCAGGGGCCCCGGCATCGAGCCAAACTCAGCGATGCTGGCGACGACCGCGAGGATGATCAAACCCAACACGTCATCGATCACCGCGGCTCCGAGGATGATGCGTGTCTCGGGTTGGGTCATCGCGTCCAGGTCCTTCAATACGCGGGCCGTGATTCCCACACTCGTGGCGCAAAGCGTGGCGCCAATGAAGAGGTGAAGAGAAAACGGCGCGTCCGGGACGAGCCAGAGACTTACCCCGTACCCAAGTACCATCGGAGCGATGACCCCGATGAGCGCAACCAGGCCCGAAGTCGGCGCGACCGCGCGCATCTCCGTCAAGTTCGACTCGAGCCCGACTTCGAACAGTAGAAGCACCACGCCGAACTCCGCGAGGAACTCGATCGGCACGAGCTGGGCGGCTCCATCGAAGGTGTGGACGCCGACCATCCCGAGGTTTCCGAGCACGATGCCGACACAGAGCTCACCAAGCACTGACGGCTGATTCAATCGGACGGCGACCTCGCCTCCGACTTTCGCCGCCAGGATCATTGCGGCGAGGATCAGCCAGATCGTGGCGTCGAGGCCGTGACCATCCCCACTTGCGAACGCGGTCGCCGGTACGACGGCGAACAAAGCTAGGAGCAGCGAAAAGCGGGCCGGGCGGCGACGCATAGGGGCGGGACCATAGAGAGGGCAGCCCATCCCTGCAAGGCCGCAGCGTTTGAAGGCCTTGCGACCGAGGGGCGCCTCGGGTAGTGAATGGTCATTCAGTCAGGGAGCCAGGATGGAACGCACGATTTTCTCGGAGGAGCACGACATCTTTCGCCGCAACTTTCGGCAGTTCGTCGAGACTCGGGTGATTCCACAACAGTCCAAGTGGCGAAAGCAGGGGGTGGTTGATCGGGAGCTCTGGCTCGAGGCAGGCAAGGCGGGATTCCTCTGCCCGTGGCTCGACGAGGAGTATGGCGGTCCCGGCGGCGACTTTTTGCATTCGGTCGTGGTGATTGAGGAGCTTGCCCGCGCGTATGAGTCGGGTTGGGCGGCGAGCCTTCACTCCGACATCATCGTTCCGTACATCGAGACCTTCGGGACCCCAGAGCAGAAAAAGCAGTGGCTCCCGAAGTGTGCGAGCGGCGAGGTGATCACGGCACTCGCCATGACGGAGCCAGGCACGGGGTCCGACGTTGCCGCCATTGCCACGACCGCCAAGCGGGATGGTGACGAGTACGTGCTGAACGGCGCCAAGACTTTCATTTCGAACGGCATGTCGTGTGACCTCGTGGTGGTAGCGGCACGCACCGAGAACTCCGAGGATCCACACCGGAGCGTTTCCCTGTTGCTGGTCGAAGGCGACCGGCCTGGCTTCATTCGAGGCCGCAAGCTCGAGAAGATGGGCCTCGAGAGCCAGGACACCACCGAGCTCGCCTTCGATGACTGCCGGATTCCCGTGGCCAACCTACTTGGTCAAGAGGGCGGGGGTTTCGTGATGCTGATGCAGAAGCTCCAGCAAGAACGATTGACCGTGGGCGCGATGTCGCAGGCGGGTGCAGAGAAGGTCTTGGAGGACACCATCGCGTACACCCAGGAACGAGAGGCGTTTGGTCGCCCGATTTCCAAGTTTCAGAACACACAGTTCAAGCTGGCGGAGTGCGCGACCGAAATCGAAATCGGGCGCGCTTTCCTCGACAAGCTGCTCGTCGAGCACATCGCCGGGAAGTACCTGGTCAAGGAATGCTCGATGGCGAAGTACTGGCTCTCCGAGATGCAGGGACGGGTCGTGGACACCTGCCTTCAGCTCTACGGCGGCTACGGCTACATGCTGGAGTACCCGATCAGCCGCGCATTCGTCGATGCCCGCGTGCAGCGGATCTACGCCGGCACCAACGAGATCATGAAAGTAATCATCGCGAAGCAGATGGGGCTGTAGTTAGATTAAAAAGCGACGCGGCCAGTCAGCCCGTTTCCGACCAGCCGCGTCGAGGCCCAGCATATGCATGGGCAGGTAGCAGAGCGCACGATTTGGATCTGTTGCTCAGCCCCTGTTTCTTATGGATACGCCTTCGCGCCGACGAAATCCATACGTAATTGTTAACCGTTTGACTCATCCGGGAGTAGGGCTATCGGTGTGCGAGACTTACGTCTCTGAGCGTCAATGAATTGTTACGCACGGGCCAGCGCTGTAATGGAGGTCGCGACCCCCGAGCCATGGCGTCGGTGGGTCAGCGCCCCATGAAGTTTGGTCTCCGCTTTTCCAAGAACGCCCGCACTCCTTCTTTGAAGTCTTCACTCTGGTAGCAGCGTTCGATCGACGCTTGGATCCGCGCGGTGTCTCGTTCCGCCTCGGGGCGCGTGAGCTCTTGAAGCGTCATCTTGGCGCTACGCAACGTGAGCGGAGCATTATCTGCGATGGTGCGCGCGAGCTCATCGACAGCTCCATCGAGTGCGTCTTTGGCGAACACTTGGTTGACTAGGCCGATGCGGCGAGCCTCCTCCGCACCGATCCGGCGTGCAGTGAAGAGCAGGTCCGCGGTCGCAGGAACGCCTACGGTCCGGATCAACGCTTGAATCCCGGCGGTGTGATAGCCGAGGCCGAGCCGGGCAGGGGGTACGGCAAACCGCGCGTCGTCGGCGGCGTACCGGAGGTCCGCTGTCAATGACAACGCCGCACCTCCGCCGATGCAGAATCCGTGGATGAGCGCGATGAGGGGCTTGTCGAGGCTCTGAAGCGCGGCGAACGCGCGGGCGGTCATCTCATCGTAGCGACGACCGGTGTCACCCGTTCGCGTTTTCTCGAACTCCGAGATGTCCGCCCCCGAGACAAAAGCCTCCGACCCGGCCCCGCGCATGACGACTACTCGGATGTCGTCGTCTTCCTGAAGCAAGCGTACGGCCTCCGGGATCGCCTCCCACATCGCCGACGTGATCGCGTTTCGACGCGTGGCGTGGTCGAACACCAATCGCGCGATGCTCCCGTCCCGGTAGATTTCGACCTCACCACTCATGGCGGCGAAGCCTAGCAGCAAAACAGGCGTCGCTCGACGCGTCGAGGACTACAGCATACGGTTAATTACCGCGTTTCGGCGAAGCTCTTCGATGAAGATTCGCTCTTGGCGGCGCATGGCCGCGTCGAGCATCTCGCGAGAGAGCTCGTCCTTCATCTCGTCGTAGGACGGGAAGCCGGCTTCGATCTCACGGTCTTGCACGTAGAAGATGTGAAAGCCTCCGCTGCCTTGCGCTGGCTGGCTGATGTCCCCAGGGCCCAATGGCAGGAGCACGCGTCCGAGATCTTCGGGCAAGTCACCCTCGGCGATCCAGCCGAGCTCCCCGCCCCCGAGCTCCCCGGCCCGCTCCTCGAAGTTCTCCGGAGTGAGGGTGGCCCATATGACGTTCGCTTCCTCCCGCACGGATGCCGTTTTGGTCGCCGATGCGTCGGCGTCCAGACGCACCACCAAATGCGAAACCTTGAAGCGGAGCTCCTCGTCTTCGCCTCTCGCTCGCTGCTCATAGCGGCGTCGCACCTCGTCTTCTGTGACGTTCACGCGTGACCGCACGCGCTCGTTCACGACCTTGAATCGAACGAGCTGCTTCTTGAGGTCGGCGCGGTATTGGGCTTCGTTCATCCCCTGGCTCTTCACGGCTTCCATGAACTGTTCTTCGGTCATGTTGTTCTGCGCCCGAATGTTCGCCATTGCGGTCTCCACATCGGCGTTGGTGACGACGACCCCAGCTTCGGACGCGAGTTGCTTGAGGAGCTCCTCCTCGATGAGGAAGCTCAAGAGCTCGTCGTAGAGCTCCTTGAGGCGGGCCGCTCGTTCGGTATCCGTGTTGGCATCCGCGACCCGGGGCAAGAAGGGCACCGCGCGCTTTCGGAGGTCGCTGAGGAAGATCGCTTCGTCGTTCACGGTAGCGACCACACGCTCGACTACGTCAGCGCTAGCGACCGAGGAGGCAAAAAAAGACAGAAGCACGGCTGGGGCCAGGAGCGTCATCATTGGCCTCGTGGCAGGTCCGGAATGTCGACCTTCACGTCTGCGAGCGCGTCGTAATCGATTTCGACTTTGATGTCCTTGCGAAGCCTCTCGAGCAGCGCCTCCATTGCGGCGTCCTTCTTTTCACGCGCCAACTTGTGGCGAATCGCCCGCTGTGCCTGCTCGTAGGTGCGCTTCAGCGGCGCCCGTTTTCCCGTGAGCATCACGATGTGATAACCCTCGGACGTCTTGACCACCTCCGGGAAGACGTCTCCGACTCGGTTCACGGCGAACGCTGCGTCTCGTACGGCTTTGGGTGGATGCCCTTCAGCGTCTGCCGTGAAGAACTGGAGGTCGCCCCCGTCTTTCTTGGTGGCCTCATCCTCGGACTTCTCTCGCGCCAACCGTCGAAACTGGTTGATGTCCAACTTTTGGGCCTGGGCGAGCACCTTTTCCGCTTCGGCGCGGCCCTTGATGAGGATATCGTTGGCGCGGACCTGCGCCGGGCGGTCGTACTCGTGTGGGTTTGCGTCGTAGACCTCTTGGATCTCTTCGTCGGTGATCTCTGCCAACTTGAGCTGCTCGTCGACTTCTTTCTTGATGAGCTGCTGAGTCATCGCGGTCCGGCGTGCGCGTTGGATGTCCGGCTGGTCGGCGTAACCGCGCCGCTTCGCTTCATACACGAGCAACTCGAACCGGATCAGGTTTTCGAGGAACTCGCGCCGCCGCTCGGGGCTTTCGAAGCGCGCCTGAAGATATGGCGATTGCGATGCGAGGCGGTCCGCGAATTCACCCACGGTGATCGTGCGATCACCGATAGTCACCAGAACCTCGTTCGCTTGGGCCTCAGTCAAGCCGTGCTTGGGCCACTCCTCGACGAACGCGGAAGTTTGCTCTTCCTTCTTCGAGCAACCCGCCCCCCCACCAACGGCGATGGCGATAGCCAGGATGAGCGCGCTTTTCCAAGACATCGTCAGCCGACCAGCATATAGCGCATTCGCGGCAACGAGGCCAAAGTTCAGGCAGCGCCCCGTCGAGCGAGGACTTCGCGCACCTTGTCGGCGAGGTCCTCGAGCTCGAACGGCTTGTCGAGAAACCCGTCGGCGCCGTAGAGCGGGGAAGTCATTTCGTTCAGCCGCTCGCCGATCCCGGTGAGCATGATCACGCCGGTGTGCCCGAGTGAGTCGTCCTCGCGGATCGCGCGGCAGACCTCCCAACCACTCATCCCAGGCATCATGACGTCGAGCACGACCAAGCTCGGCTTTTCTCGACGGGCGAGGCGGAGCGCTTCTTCACCATCGGAAGCCTCGACAATTTCGGCAGGCAGTGCGCTCAGATGTCTTGCGACGAGTGCCAATACTTCCAAATCATCATCGGCGACCAGAATCTTGGTCGCGGAGTCGATCGTCATCGGGATAATGCTCCTAGTTCTACTAGCTCGGGTCGCATCCTCGTTCTGTTGTCCGACATTGTCAATGCGTTGCGTCATCCGGGTCGATGCGGCCCACGGCGGTGGATGGGGCCCAGCCTTCGGGGCCGCCGATCACTCGCAATTTCACGAAGTCGCGGTCCCTCTCGACGAGCACCCCGCGGTCTCCGCCACGCGCCTCTCCTCGTACGCGGGCCCGTGGATCGGGTCCTTCACGAAGCGCGACACGATCCTCCAGAACCACGGCTCGAGGGCCTTCGCGCAGCAAGCCCGTTTTGACTGCCAGGCCGAGCGCGCTGAAGAGGAGCAGGACCGCGGACGATATCAGCAGAGCATAGAGCCCACGCCCACGCCGCCGGCGCGCCCAAGCCCAGGTGAGGGCGGCAAAAAACAAGAAGTTGGCTACGAGGAGGGTGTACGCGAGTCCGTCCTCGGTGAACCGTTGGTAAAGCGCGTCGCTGATCGAGCTGCTGCGCTGGATCGATGCCTCACCTTCGGTCTCGGCCCGCGTCTCTTCGAGGGCCTTTTCGGCAGCGCGGAGATTGTCGGCAGTCCTGCGGTCGCTCGGGCGCACGGTAATCGCGCGCTCGTAGTTGAGAATGGCGCGCGGGTAGTCGCCGGATTGAGCGAGTGACGTGCCTAGGTTGAAGTAGACGTCGGGGTCGTGCACCCCCGCCGCGATCAACTCTTGGTACCGCGAGATCGCGGTGGCATGGTCGCCGCGGGACGTCGCGACGTTGGCGTCCGCAAAGATGTCTGCGAGCTTCGACGCGCGGCCCCGAAACTTGGGCTGCTGCGCGGAAACGAAGCCTGCGGCAAGCAACGTTACCAATGCGAGGCACAGGATCCGCATCATGCCGTCCCTCTGACACGGTGAATGCGTTCGACGATCGTTTCGGTGCGTTGGAGGCAGCGCTCCATCTCTTCGGTATCGACACCCGATGCCGCGAACCGAGCAAAGTCCGCACCCTCGAGCTCGTTGATGACTCGTTGCACCAAGTCGTCGTCGAACCCGCCCGCCACGAGTCGCGTCCGCAGCTCCACGTTCGACAGTCCACGGACGGGCTCGTTCATTTGGGCAACGAGAGCATGGGTAATCGAGGCGACGATCCTGTCGTAGAAGGTCCGGGGATCATTGCCGCGAAGAGCAGCTCGGGCCTCGTGGAGGAGCTCGCGTTGGATCGCCCCCGCCGTGGCCTTCCGACGTACCCGCCGACGCGCGAGGCTGACTCCGATCGTCAGCAAGATGAAGATGAGTGGGGGCAAAGCCAGCGCCCACGCGAACCACGCGTTCTCTCTGACGGGCGTCGTTCCTCGAGTGAGCGCGCTGTACATTCTGATGGGCCCAAAGACGGCGGTTTCTCGCTTCGCCGGCGCTTCCAAGGGCGATACCGCGGGCTGCGCTGGCGCGGCGACGCCTATCGAAGAGAACGTGAGCGCCTGTGTGCTTGTCGAGCCGTATTGTTGTCTATCGGGATCGAAGTAGTTGAGCTCGATCGCAGGGATGGTGTGTTTTCCCGGCGTCTCAGGGATCACAATCCACTCCCACGAGCGGGTGCCGCCGAGCGCCTTTCCATAGAACTGCCGCTGGTCGCGTACTACGGGCTGAAGCACCCGGACGCCGGCGATCGGGGGCAACTCCAGGCGTAGGTCTTGGATGTTCCCAACGCCCGTTGCATTGATGCGCAGTGTCACCGCATTGCCCGTTTTTACGGTCTCTCGGTCGAGCCAGGCCCGAATCGAGTACGTGCCCACGAATGCGTGGGCTGGGCCGGGCTTCGGGAGTGGCTTGACGTCGACCGTCACCGGGACTCCTGTGCGCTCGATGCGCTCGGGGGCGTCGAACAGGCTCATCGTGGCGATGTCGAACGTGACTTTCGGCGCCCCGATGGTGAGCTCCCCTGGCCGTTGGGGGAACGCGGCGGACTTCTGAAGCACGTACGCGCGGTACTGCACCCCATTCACGGTGACCATCGAGCCTTCGAGGTTCGTGATCTGCTCGTGGTACACCCAAAACCCATCCATCGTGGGCTTGGTGGGGTTGACCGACTGAGCGGCCATGCGAACACGGGCGTAGAGGTAGACCGTCACATCGACCTGTTGCCCGGAATAGACGTCGTCCTGCGCGACGACGGTTCGCAAAAAGGCGCGAGGGTCGTAGCGCGCCCCCGACAGCTCCTCACCTACTTCGGGTGAAGAGACGGGCGCGCTGGCCGCACCCCCATTGACGCCGTTCGAAGGGAGAACGACGATCGTGAGCGGGTCGCTGCGGTACGTTTTGCCGTCGACCTTGGCGACGGCTGGCGAGAACTTGAAGGTCCCGGGCGAAAGCGCGCGCATGACGTATTGGTGCGAAAGGCTCGACTCGACTTTCAGGCCCGACCCGAACCCAAAGCTCACCTGCACTGGCCGAGAAGTCTGATGCGAGATCACGGCCAGCTCGGGGTATTTCTTGAGGTCCGCGAGCGTGAGATCTTCGAGGCTGCCTCCTTTGACGTTGACCCGAACCTCGAGACGGAACGGCTCGCCCACCCGAACCTCTCGCGGTGTCGCGTTGAGGATAACCTCAGCCTCGGCGTCGGCCGCTGCACT
>JAPUKT010000391.1 GCA_027295555.1 Deltaproteobacteria bacterium | reverse complement strand
CTCACGACACCGGCCGATGATATCACGAAGCACCTGGTCGACGGTGAACTGGTATTCTCCCGTAAAAAGCGAAATTTGCTCGCGGATTTGGCGCCGGTTGCGCCAGAGGAACGAGGCAGCGGTCTCGTTGTTCCGATAGCGCGCTGAGTCGCTGAAGATCTTGCGTAGGTCGCGATCGTACTCATCGCTAAACCCCGGGCTGTAGTGGTCCTGGCGCCGCTCGTAATGACGACGAAGCGTGTATCGAAGCCGAGGCAGCGAATACGGCTTTGCGCGTGAGCGCACTTGAGGCTTCTTGTCGGACAGATCTGCTGCGAGCTCGTCCATGTACTCGAGCTTTTCGAGGGCAGGGGAGTGTGCGTAGCGCCTTCGCCAGTTCGAGCGGGGCGCGAGCCATACCGCGAAGGTTTCCGCGAAGTCCTCAACTGGGTGTGCCTGTGCGTACCAACCATCGAGGTGTTCCACGAAGCCCTTGCTCAACGGATTCGGGCGGTAGTAGTCAGGGTAAGGTTCAGAGGCGCGGCCAAAGGTGCGCTGCCAAAGCTTACGGCGCTGAAGGTTGTACGCGTGTTGGAGCGCATGCCCCGCTTCGTGCCGGAGCAAACGCATGCATTCGACGCGGGTGCCCCCCTCCGCCTCGAACATCATCTGGCGCTCGAGGCGCATCAGCCGAGGGTGCGCCAAGTAGAACGGGACCCCGATGCCTGGAATGCCGTCGGGGCAACACCACTCGTCGCTCAGCCATGCGTGCAGGCGAAACCGCTTCAGCTCTGCGTCCGCCAGCTCCTCTTGCAAGCGCTCGAGACAATCCTCGAGCCAGGTTCCGGAGACGGTGAGCCCCAAGTCACACAGGCGCACGTCGAGCAGTTCCTCGGTCGGTAGGCTTTCCCAGTCGGTCGTCACGGACCGGCCAGCTTGACGGATCTAGTCGCGCCTTACAACGGAGAAGGAAACAGTGTCGTCGTAGTGTGAGGCGATGCGACATCGTGCTATGAGCCCCGCCGCGTTGGCGGCCTGGGGAGGGGCTCACGGCGATGGGCAAGGAAAAGATAGGGATCGTTGGCGGTGGTATCGCCGGTGTAGGCGCCGCTTGGGCGCTTCACCGCGCCGGGCACGACGTCGAGCTGTTCGAAAAAGGGCCAGCTCTTGGTGGGAACGCGAAGACGTTCCGATGGCCGGTAGAGCAAGGCTACGCCGAGTCGCCGCTGCTCGTCATCGCTTGGCCGGAGATGTACTACCACAACTACCGTCTGCTTCTTGATGAGCTCGGCCTCGGAAGAACGACGCTCCCGATTTCATATTTCGTGCGAAGCCCCGAGGGGGATTTTCGTCAGGACGGAGAGTCGACGCTCGACAGGCGGTTCGCTGGGCAGTTCAAGCGATGGAAAAGGCTCGTGGCCTTCGTTTCACGGGTTTGCGACTTCTTCCTGCCGAAGAACAGGTACGATTCGCTGTACCATTTCTCGTACTTCAACCCGATGAACATCATCCCGCTGTATTGGATGGCGCGTCTGTTCGGTATTTCGAAGGCGTTCTGGCACACGATTTTCGTGCCGGTGCACTGCGCAAGCTTCATCACGACGTCGATGAAGCGCATCCCGGCGGTCATCCTGCCAATTTTGGAAAAGGTCGTGCCTCTCGAGAAGCCTTGTCGGATGGGCACTTGGGATGGCCCTCCGCGTCAGGTCTTCGAGCGAATGACGGCGCCGTTCGCTGACCATGTCCACACCGATCACCAGATCACCAGGGTCGCACGCGAAAACGGACGCTTCGTTCTGGAAGATGCCAAGGGGCGCCGCTACGAAGCCGACAAGGTCGTTTTCGCGTGCGATGCGCTCTCTGTTTTGGACGCGCTGGAGTCTCCGACTCGGTTGCAGCGGCTTCTGCTCAGCAATTCTCAATACGTGGACGATGTGGATCCGACGTTTTCGAAATTCGTCGTGCACTCGGACGCGAGTATTTTTCCCGAGGAGCACAGGGACGAAATCTCATCGGATTTCAACACATACGTCGAGCTCGATGGAAAGGGGTCGTTCGAGTGCACCTTCGTGCTCTCTTCCCGGTATCCCGGCCTCAACCAGTACGGCGTCCCGATGCTGGTCACCTTCAACTCGGACAAGCCGATCGACAAAGTGCAGAAGCGGATCGACCTGCCGCACTCGAATCACACGCTTTGCCTCCGCAATTTGGTCATCATGTTGGCCATGCGTTTCCTCCAGGGCAAGAACGACATCTACTATTGTGGAACGTTCACCACCCCCGAGGGCGGTCACGACTTGTCCTTCATGTCCGGGCTGGTGGCCGCCCGCGCGATCGGAGCGTCGTATCCATTGCCTACGGACAATCGCGAAGCCGTTGCAGACTTTCACCAAATGCAACGGATGATGTTGGGACGGGTGCTTCCCGACTAGAGGGGACACCCCTGCTTGGGCTGCCTAGATACTGCCTAGATACTGACGTGAACCTCGTGGCCCTCGTAAGCCGCGATACCCTCATCGACTTTTTGACTCAGCTCGCGGGCCAGCAGGAGCAATGCTCGCGCCACCGCTAACTCGTCGCCAATTCGGGGCATGTCGGGGTCGTCGGGATTGCGACGAGCCATGCCGCTCGCTACGATCTCTTCCCCGTCGATCACCAGCCGAGCCGTTGCGTCGGTGGTGTTGCCCTCCTCGATGACGTTGAGGTCCACCCTGAATGCCTTTGACGTTGCCATTGGACACCTCCTCGGGGGAGCAACGAGCATAAGGAATTCGGGAGCTTGACGCAAGCAGAAGCCGACCGCGCTTCGGCCCGAGATTGCGTAGGCTAGCACGACGGTTCAAGGTCCGCAGCCTCATGAAGTCCGCGACATGAAGAAGCTCATCTACTTGCTTCGGCCTCGCCAGCCCATGGAGCGACCCGTCCGTCGCACGACGCTGCTCGAGCGTTGTGCTCCAGCGCTGCTCGATTCCGGCGTCCGCTACCTGACGATGAACATCGACGATGACTTCGCCCGAGTCCCATCGCCGCCGCCGTCGACCAAGCTTACCGATCCTTTCGTTGCCGAGGTGTGTGTTTGGCTCGACCACATGGACAACCGCGGCACGGCGGAATCGATCTTGCTCGATGCCGGGTTCGACATCGCGGGCTATCGGGTCACCGAGCACCTCTATACGGACTACGGTGGCAATCGGCACTCTTCCCCTCGGGATTGGCCGGATGGCCAGCGGTCGCCAGGCATCATTTCGGTAACCCCTTTGGAGCGTCCGAAACGCATCCCGAAAGACGAGTGGATGCGTCACTGGTTCAACCGGCAGGGACCCATGTCGGAGGCCATGCAGCCGCGCAGCCGCTACGTCCGAAACGTCGTCCTAGACGTGTTGACCCCCGGCGCCTTCCCTTACGAGGGGATTGTCGAGGAATCATGGCCATCTGCTGAACACATGACCGATTCGATGACGTTTTACGGTGCCCGCAACCGGTTCGAGCTCGTGAAGAACATGGCGATCATGATGCAGAGCGTCGCCGCCTTCTTGCCGATCTGGAAGATTACGAGCGTGACCACGAGCGAGTATTTCATCCGCAGCCCCCAGCGGTAAAAGCTGCGATTATGCTGGACTGAAGCCCTCGTGGTTGGAGTATCCTCTTCAACTCGATGCACACCGACCGACGGAACTTCATGAAGCTCTCGGCCGCTGGGGCCGCGGCTCTATCGACAATGAGCACCGGGGCGTGGCTCTCCGGGTGCACTTCGAGCCAGGCGGCTCCTCGGATGCGTTTTCTCAGACCGGAAGACGTCGAGCTGCTGAGTGCACTCACGCCGTCGGTGATGGCGGGGCAGGTGGGGCCTGGCGATACCGAGAAGATCAATCGCACCGTCAAGTCTTTCGACACGCTGCTCGCCGACACCTCGCAGATCGTGGTGGACCTGCTCATGGAGGCGTTCGATGTGCTCAACTTCATGCCGACGCGAGGGCTGATGACCGGCCAGTGGGCGAGTTGGTCGACGGCTAGCGTTCAAGACGCGGACAATGCTATGGGTCGCCTTCGCGACAGCAATATCGAGCTGCTCAATGCGATCTATGCGGCGCTGATTCGAATGATCGCAAGCAGCTACTATCTCATTTCGGGATACGGCGCGAGCACCGGGTATCCTGGCCCCCCGAAGAGGATCAAAGGCGACATCCCTGAAGTCAACGAGCCGAGCGACGTGGAGGACACGCAGTGACGAATCTGTCGATGCTCACGTTTGGGAGCGGCACCGACCCGTACCGTAAGGCTGAGGAGCGGGGCTGGGACATCACCAATGCGACGGAGCTCAAGACATCCCTCGAGCTCGAAGCCGACGTCGTCATCGTTGGCACGGGTGCCGGTGGGGGTACGGCGGCCGAGACGTTGAGCAAGGCGGGTCTGAGCGTGGTGTTGCTCGAGGCGGGCCCGCTCAAGACCTCGAGCGAGTTCAACATGCAAGAGCGGCCTGCCTATCGAGACCTCTATCAAGAAGGCACTGGCCGAGCGAACAAAAGCGGTTCGATGACGATCCTGCAGGGTCGATCCGTCGGCGGCTCGACGACGGTGAACTGGACAACGAGCTTTCGAACGCCTCCGCAAACCTTGAAGTTCTGGGCCGACAACATGGGCGTGGTTGGCTGCTCGGTCGAGGAGCTGGCGCCGTACTTCAAACAGATGGAGACCCGCCTCAATATCGAAAAATGGGGGATGCCGCCGAACCCCAACAACGAAGCGCTGAAAACCGCGTCGGAAAAGCTGGGGTACTCGTGGCATGTCATTCATCGGAACGTGAAGGGTTGCCTGAACCTCGGTTACTGCGGGCTCGGTTGCCCGGTCGATGCGAAGCAATCGATGTTGGTGACGACCATCCCAACGGCGTTGGATCACAAGGCCAAGCTCATTCACCACGCCAGGGTCGAGCGCGTGTTGGTCGAAGGCGATACGGTGGTCGGGGTCGAGGCATCGGCGCTCACGCCTGACGGCTGGGGGACGACCGGCCAGACGATCAAGGTTCGCACGGCCCGTACCGTATTGGCCGGCGGAGCGATCAACACACCGGCGGTGCTGCTTCGCTCGAAGGTCCCCGACCCTCACGGTCGAATCGGGAAGCGAACCTTCCTTCATCCCACGACGTTGTCGATGGCGATTTTCGACAAACAGATCAATCCGTTCTACGGCGCCCCGCAATCGGTCTATTCCGACCACTTTCAATGGCAGACCGTCGACACCGGTCCGGTTGGCTTCAAGCTGGAGGTGCCCCCACTGCATCCTGCGTTTGCCGCTGGGTTCTACGGTGCGTCTGGCGAGATGCTGACGCATGGCATGGACAAGCTCGCCAACACACAATGCATGATCGCTCTCATGCGCGATGGGTTCGACGAGCGAAGCCAAGGCGGTGCCGTCGAGCTCAACGACCGAGGTGAACCGCTACTCGACTACGAGCTCGACGCCTACCTGTTGGAAGGCGTGCGTCGGGCGTGGAATACGATGGTCGAAATGCAGTTTGCCAGCGGCGCCAAAACCGTTCGGCCGGCTCACAAGGATGCTGAGCACTATCGTTCTTGGACGGCAGCCAAGGCCGCGATCGCGGCGTTACAATACGCCCCGCACAAAGTGACCGTGGGTAGCGCGCACGTCATGAGCGGCTGCGCCATGGGCGAGGATGAAACGAAGAGCGTCACCAACAGCGAGGGGAAGTTCCATCATCTGGCCAACCTCTACGTGATGGATGGATCGCTCTTCCCGACGAGCATTGGCGCCAACCCACAGCTCTCGATCTACGGCCTAGTCCTCAAGCTTTCCACCAACCTAGCCTCCCAGTTCGCCGCATGAACCGGCGAAGCCCCGTGGACGACGCGAAGCGTCGGCTTTACGGGGGGGACAGTCCCCTTTTTTCAGCCTAGTTGAGACAGGAATTTGAGGAGGGCTTCGTTCACGGCAGCCGGCTGTTCTTGTTGCACGAAGTGGCCGGCGTCGGGGACGAGCTCGATGCCGCGAAGATCGGACACGCGGGCCGGCATCGTCTCGAGTGTCTTGGGGCTGATGATCTGAAGGACTGGGTCTTTCTCTCCGCAGACGAAGAGAGCCGGCGCGGAAATCTTCGCTCGCCCGTAGTCCGGATCGTGCTCCCAGTTGACGTCCATCGCGCGGTATGAATTCAAGCCCCCGATGAAGGCGGTCTCCGGTCCCGTCCGCATGTATTCGGTGACGAGGTAGTCGAGATCCTGTTCGCTTAACCACGGCCAGGGCATCGGCTCACTCGGCTCCGCCAACACATCCAGGTACCCCGTGCCCTCGGCAGGGAAATTCCTGAAGTCGAGAAGGCTCCCGCGTGCGCTCAGCGCCCAATAGATTCGCTTCAAGAAGGTGCGCGGGTTGCTTCCAAGCTCCGCTTCGGCGGGGCCGACTTTTTGGAAGTAGTGAAGATGGATGAAGTGGTTCTCGGCAATGGTGGCGTAGGTTTCGCTCGGCTTGGGCCCACGGCCCGCGGGGTACCGCCTTTTCGCGCCGGGCTCGGCATCGTTCTTCTTGCTGCCTGAGAAGCCCACTCCATAGGGAACCGCAAGGGAGACGACGCCTGTGACTCGGTCGGGTGCATGCAGAGCGGCAGCCCACGCGGCCTGTGCGCCGAAGTCGTGACCCACGAATGTCGCACGCTCTTCACCCAATGCGTCGAGCACCCCAACCAGGTCCGCGACGATCGTCCGATTGCCGTAGTCGGTGGCGGTCACGGGACGGTCGGTCTGGCCGTATCCACGCATGTCGACCGCAACCGCCCGATACCCGGCGCTTGCAATCTCGGACAACTGGTGACGCCACGAGTACCAAAGCCCGGGGAACCCATGGCAGAACAGAACGAGCGGGCCATCCCCCTCGGTCACGACGTGCATGCGGAGGCCGTTCGTCTCGACGAACAGGTGGTCTGGCTCACGAGTCATGCTGCTCGCGCTTTCTAGGACCGAGGCCTCGATGCTGCAAACCCTGCGGATTTCTCACGACTCGGCTTGCAATCGAAGGCTGACAGCCAGAGACTCCCCGACCATGGGAGACGTGGAGCGAACCATCGACGAGCTCGTGCTCCGCTTCGACGCAATTCCCGACGATCGCAAGCTTGCGCTCGAGCGAGTTGCGATCTTCGTCGCCGAACGAGTGGCTGCGGGCGGGCCTATCGAGCTGACCTTCATCTGCACGCACAACTCACGACGCAGCCACATGGCGCAGCTCTGGGCGGCGGCGGCTGCTGCGCACTACGGCGTCACAGGTGTAGAGACGTATTCGGGCGGCACCGAGGCGACTTCGTTCAACCCCCGCGCGGTCGAGGCGTTGAAACGGGTGGGTTTCGTCATCGAGAACCCCGGCGGAGAGAATCCTCCCTATCGCGTCCGCTACTCCGAGGACGCACCCACGATCGAGTGTTTCTCCAAGACCTATGGCCATGCGTTCAATCCCCAGAGGGATTTCGTTGCGGTCATGACCTGCTCGCAAGCGGACAGAGCCTGTCCTGTAGTTCACGGAGCAGCGCTACGGGTTCCCATTGCGTACGACGATCCCAAGGCTTCCGACGGCACGCCGGAAGAAGCCTCGACCTACGACGCACGCTGCCGCCAAATCGGCGCCGAGATGCTTTACCTCTTCTCGCGTGCTCGCGTCTGACGACTCTTCCCTTATACTGCGCGGCAATGGAACCCGCGCTGAGCCAGCCTAATCCCCCGAATAGCTACCTCATTCAAGGCCGGACCGTGACCATGCCATGCATCGTCCGGGACGCCTGCTCCGCGACCGTCACCTGGTTGGTCAGCTCACGGGCGGCGCAACTGTTACTGCCTGGTCCCGAGCTCGAGATCGCCGAGGTGATGCCCCGCCGCGGACTGCTCAGCATTACCTGCATCGACTACCGTGACAACGACCTCGGGGACTACAACGAAGTGTCGATCGCGTTTTTCGTTCGCGAGCGTGGCGCGCCACGCGGCCTTCCGTACGCGGGCACTGCGATCGACATGATGCGTGGCCGCCTCCCCACCCACATCATCCATCTGCCGGTCAATCAGTCCTTTACTTGCGAGGCCGGTCAAACGATTTGGGGCTTCCCGAAGACCGTCGACGAAATCGACTTCGACACGAGCGGCGATCGCGCGCACTGCACTTGGAGCAAGGACGGCCACAACGTGCTCCGGGTAAGCGTGCCGATCGGTGGGAAGCGAAGCTTCCCTGAGCAAACCCTCTGCACCTACAGCTATATCGACGGCGCCCTCCACAAGACCGAGTTCGCTTCGAGCGCTGAGAACCTGGGTGTCCAACTCCGCGGCGCCGACATCGAGTTGGGCGCCCACCCCATCGCCGACGAGCTCCGCTCTCTCGGCCTTCCCAAACCCGCCCTCATGAGCATATGGATGGGCAAGATGAAAGGCCGCTTCGAAGCCGCGGAGCGGTGCTCAAGCGTGGGAAGCTAGACCAACCCCAGTCGGTCCCTAGGATCATGTCCAAAAACCGCCAGCCCCACAGCGGAAACCAACTAGGATCGCAACATGGAGTTGTCCCCTGACGAGTGTTATCGAGCGTTGACGGTGCGCGATGCTCGTTTCGACGGGCGGTTTTTTACCGGGGTGAAGACGACTGGAATCTACTGCCGTCCCATCTGTCGCGTCAGGTTACCTTTGCGCCAAAATGTAACCTTCTTTTCGAACGCCGCGGCCGCGGAAGCAGCGGGGTTCCGCGCGTGCCGGCGGTGTCGACCGGACGCAGCCCCAAGCACGCCCGCGTGGGTAGGCACCTCAGCAACGGTTTACAGGGCGTTACGACTCATCAGCGAAGGCGCACTCGACGTCGGAGGATTGGCGGATCTCTCTGAGCGCCTAGGCATGGGAGATCGACAGTTGAGACGCCTGTTCCGCGAGCACTTAGGCACCACCCCGCTGCAGTTCGCCCAAACAAGGCGCGCGCATTTCGCGCGGCACCTCATTGACAGCACGGAATTTCCAATGTCGCGAATCGCCACCATCACCGGATTCGGAAGTATCCGTCGCTTCAACGAAGTCATGCGCAAGAGCTTTGGTTGCCCCCCCAGTGAACTTCGCAAGACCGCATCCGGGGCCAATGGGAGGCTGCGTCTGCGAGTTTCGGTTCGTCAGCCTTTCAGCTACGACACGGTTCTTGCTTTTATCGCGCCGCGAGCGATTCCGGGGATTGAACGGGTTGTGAGCGGCTGCTATGTGAGGACGGTTTCGATCCAAGACGCCGTAGGAGAGCTCGTAGCAGAGTATTGCCCCGGCGATCAGACGATTGAGCTCGTCGTCAGCGAGTCGCTTTGCGATCATCTCTTCGCGGTTGTGAATGGGATTCGTCGCCTTTTCGACGTCGACGCAGACCTTGGCGCGATCGGAAAACAGCTCCGCACCGACCGAGTGCTTCGTAGAGCGATCGCGCAACCGAAGGACGTGCGCGTCCCTGGGGTGTTTGATCGCTTTGAGGGCGCGATAAGGGCCATTCTGGGTCAACAAGTGAGCGTGAAAAGCGCAACGACCTTGGCTGGACGCCTCGTCGAACGATATGGAACGCCGATACACTCCCAAACCCCCGGGTTGAGTCACATCTTTCCTCGGCCTGAACGATTGTGCCGCGCCCGGATCGAAAACATTGGTATTCCCAGGCAGCGCGCGGACACGATCCGGGTGTTCGCCCGTCGAGTGGCGTCGGGTGAGTTGGCGCTGGACGCGTCTTCGTCGTTGCAGGACACCCTTGAAGCACTGTCCGACGTACGCGGGATCGGTCCATGGACAGCAAACTATCTCGCGATGCGCATCTACCGCGAACCGGATGCGTTTCCCGCCGTTGATCTCGGCATACGCAAGGCGCTAAGCAAAAATGGGGCCTTGCTCTCGACGAAGCAAGCAGAGCTCCTGGCGGAAGCGTGGCGACCGTGGCGGGCGTACGCCGCGATGTCTTTGTGGCAGGCACTCGGGACGAGGGCGTCGCAGCCTCACCCGAGTTGACCAGAAAACCGAGATCTCGCGCAGCATGCCGAGCTTCGAACCTCAAACATGACTGGGACTTAGCCACATCGCCGTGTTCACCGGAGGCTCCTACTTGATCTTGCTGAGAACGTTGTCCGCGTACATGCGGATCGACTGAAGCTTGGTTTCGAGCGGCGTGGTGTCTTTCTGGTACGGCACGCGAAAGCCGATTACCGCGTCGGTGACCCCGAGGTCTTCGAGCTGCTTGAGCCCGTCCGGGGTGAGGGCGAGGAAGGAGGCGGCATGGATCTGGAAAGGGCGGTCCTCGACACCGAGCTCCTTGCGCAGCGTGTGGAGCTTGCTGATCATCGTCTCTAGCTCCTTCTGGTCACCGCCGGCGTGCATCCAACCGTCGCCCAGGGTGACGGCGCGGCGCAGTGCCGCGTCCGAGTGGCCGCCCACGAGCAGCGGGATCGGCTCGCTCGGTGCCGGCGTCATCTTGATCGACTGCAGGTGGAAGGTGTCGCCCTCGTAGGCAAAGAAATCTCCCGTGGTGAGCCCCCGGATGATCTCCATCATCTCGTTCATGCGCTTGCCGCGCGCCTTCCAGGGCACATCACAGATATCGAAGTCCTCGGGCCACGGGCTCAGGCCCACGCCCAGGCTGAAGCGGTTGCCGCTCATCACCGCCACAGAGGCCGCCTGCTTGGCTACCAGGACCGGGTGACGCACCGGCAACTTCACGACGAACGTATGAAAGCGGAGCGTCTTGGTGGCCGCCGCGAGCGTGGCGACCAGCACGAAGGGATCGATGAAAGGGGCCCCCTCGAGGAACTCGCGGTTGCCATCCGGCGTGTACGGGTACTTGGAGTCCGAGTGCTCCGGGTAGGCGAGCGAGTCCGGGATCACGAAGGCATCGAAGCCCGCGTCTTCTGCGGCCTGGGCCAGCGGAACGTACTGAGTCGGATCACACATCGCTTCGGCGTAGGCTATGCGCATGGCTTCTTCCTTCGTCACGTCGAGTCAAGGGCCTCGTGTAGTTGTGCCCGGAGCCACTGGTGGGCCGGGTCTGAATCGAAACGGGGATGCCACCAGAGCGAGTGAACTACGGGTGGGAGCTCCCGCGGCGCCTCGAGAGTGACTACGCTACTGAGATCGATGGGCGCCGCAAGTAGACGTCGGGGCACGGTCGCCACGAGGTCGGTGTTACTCACCACCTCGGGCAACGCCAAGAGATAGGGGACCGAAGCGCGAATTCCCGAGGTCGAGGCGAGGCCGGGCACGGCCTCGGACATGGGGCGGGGAACGAAGCCAACCGGTGTGTAGGCGAGGTGACCGTGGGCGGCGTAGTCGCCGATGCGCACCCGTTTTCGACGCGCGAGCGGATGTCCATGCCGGACGAGGCAAACGTAGTCGTCGACGAAAAGCGTCTCCTTACGGAGCCCTTGGGCAGAGCTGAGATAGACGGCGAGCACGAGATCGATTTGGCCCGAGGAGAGTTTCTCGGAGAGCCCGCTGATGGAAAGCGGCTCGACCTGCACTCGGACGCCGGGTGCCCTTTCGGCCAATAGCCGGAGCACCGATGGAAGGACCATGGTCACGATCAGATCGGGAAGGGCCATTTTGAAGATGCGGGTCGACGTCGCTGCATCAAAGCCCATCCCCAACTGAACCGCTCGATCGACCGCGAGGAGCGCGTCGGCCAGGGGTCCCAACATCGCTTCGGCGCGCGGCGTGAGCACCATGGTCCGTCCCCGACGCACGAGAAGTGGATCCGCGAATAGGTCGCGCAGCCGTGCGAGCGTCTGGCTCATCGCCGGCTGGGTGATCCCGACCCGGCGAGCCGCTCGGGTGACGTTGCGCTCCGAGAGGAGAGTGTCCAGCGCCACGAGCGCGTTGAGATTCAGGCTGCTGAGACGGGTCGCCTGCATGCTCAACTATAATTACAGCGAATGGTACCATGATCAATCGCTATGAGTCCCGGGAGCGCAACACGCGTATGATATGGCCATGTCCGGAGCGCCGTCAGGTCAACAGTCAACCGGCACGAAGTTCGCCGAAGGCTGGTACATGGTCTGCTGGAGCGCCGACCTCGGACCGCGCGCCGTGATGCCACTGCGCTATTTCGCGAGGGATTTTGTGCTCTTTCGGGGCGAGACAGGGAAGCCCACGCTCCTCGACGCGCACTGCCCCCACCTGGGCGCCCACCTGGGCTATGGCGGATGCGTCGAGGGCGACGACATCGTGTGTCCCTTTCACGCCTGGCGCTTCTCCTCGGAGGGGCGATGCGTCGACGTACCATACGCATCACGCATACCACCACGGGCAGCCCTCCGCTCCTACCCGGTGGCCGAGCACAGCGAAATGATCCTGGCGTACATCGGCCCCGAAGGTTCTTCGCCGAGGTATGAGGTCCCGCCGATCGAAGAGTTGGACGATCCGGCCTGGACCTCGCTCGAGCGCGCCGAGATCACGATCGCGACCCAACCCCGTGAGGTGATCGAAAACGTGGCGGACAAAGCCCATTTCCGCCAGGTTCATAACCAGACTATCGACCAGTTCGAAATGATCATCGATGGCCCGCGTGCAACCCAGCGAACCATCGGCAGGGGCGGGACACTCGACGGAAAGCCGATCTCTGTCGAGACCGTGGCCACCTATCACGGCCCCGCCGTGCAGTTCACCCACCTCATGTGGGCCTACGACATGGTGCTTATCAACGCCCACGTCCCCATTGACGAGGAGAACTTGATCCTACGCTTCGGTGTCATGCTTTACACCGGCGAAGGAGTTGAGCTCGACCGAAACGTGATCCTCACGCACATGGCCGCTGCCCGAGACGGATACTTCCAAGACGTGGCCATTTGGGAGCACAAGCGCTGGCGCGACAAACCGCTCCTCGCCGATGGCGACGGCCCGATCGGCGAGATCCGGAAGTGGTACCAATCATTCTTCGCCTAAAGAGGGTAGAGTCTCGCGCATGCGAAGGGCAACGAGCGCGCCCGATGCGAAGGTGAGGGCGGCGACGGTCCAAATCGCGGCGGCAAGGCCGAAGCGGTCGGCGATCAGACCTGCGAGGAGAGCGCCCACGGCGTAGCCCAAGTCGCGCCAAAGTCGATAGACACCGACGGCCGAGGCCCTCCATTGCGGGTGGGCGACGTCGCCGATCGCTGCGAGTAGGGTGGGGTAGACCATCGCGGTGCCTATGCCGAGGAGCACGGATGCGCCGGCGAACCCCCTGAGGCTGCTCGAGAGCGCCATCGTGGCGATGGCGACCGCTTGAATCCACATCCCTGTGACGATGAGCCACTTGCGTCCGACGCGATCGGAGAGCGCACCGGTGAAGAGTTGGCCGATGCCCCACACACCAGGGTAGATCGCGGTGAGCATGCCGATCTCGCGAAGGGACATGCCTGCGGCCGCGAAGAAGAGTGGAAACGCTCCCCACGCCATGCCGTCATTCAAGTTGTTCACGAGGCCCGCTTGGGACACCGACGAGAGATCTTTATTGAAGAGGGAAGTCTGCCAGAAAACTTCGCCTTGTGTCGGGAGCCCCTCGGGCGGCGCTTCCCACATGGCCGACTCGTGTTCGACGTGATGTCGGGTCTCCCGAACTGCAAAGACCGAGAGCAGTAGCCCTGCGACGGCAAATCCGATCCCGAGGTAGAAAGGCTGTGGCCGCAAGCCGTAGCGTGCGGCGAGCCAGCCCGTGCCGAGCGCGGCGGCCCCGACCG
>JAPUKT010000390.1 GCA_027295555.1 Deltaproteobacteria bacterium | reverse complement strand
AGCGCTAGTCTAGTCGCCGGGCAAAACCGCGCAATTTTCGAGTGACTGCGCGGGGTTAAACGGCTCACTTTTTCTTGCCCTAAATACGCGAAGTCATTTGCCACGGTCAAAGATGTCGCTAATTGTAATGCTCGCTCATAGCCCAACCCGAATGACCCTTCCAGCTATTCCCGCAATCGTCCTGCTGACGGCCCTCGGTTCGGGCTGCGGGGGATCATCCTCGCAACATTCGGCGACTGCAACCAGGCCGGAGGGGCTACCCGACCCCCAGGCGTACGCCGCCAAGATGGACGCCAAGGAGCGGTACTGGTGGCAGCGGCCTGAGCAGGTCGTCGAATTGCTCCAGTGCGAGCCCGGAATGACGGTCGTCAATCTCGGCGCGGGTACCGGCTACTTCCTTCCTTATCTGTCGAGCGCCGTGGAGCGAAGTGGCCGTGTGCTGGCACTCGATGTCGAGCGGTCGATGGTCGACATCATGGACCGGCGCGTCACGCGTGATCATCTTTACAATGTCAGCCCTAGTGTAGTGCCTCCGGACGACCCTGCGCTCACGCCAAGGTCGGTCGATCGCGTGCTAGTCGTCAACACGTGGCACCATCTCAGCCATCGCGTGGCCTATGCCGAAAAGCTCCTCGGGGCCCTACGCCCCGGGGGTCTAGTGCTCATCGTTGACTTCGACCAAAATAGCCCTAAAGGGCCACCTGTGGAATTCAGGCTGCGCCCGATCACTGTGGTCGGAGAGCTCGAGTCGGCGGGGTTTTCCACCCAGGTGCTCGAAGAGTCGCTTCCTTATCAGTACGCGATCGCCGGATGGATCCAATAGCCGTCGAGAAACGTAGTGCGCGGCGGATCGCATGCCCGAGCTTGAAGCCTGCGGCGACTGCGACCATCCCAAGACGGCTGCGCTGAGTCCGCAATCGGGTGACGAGTGGCGCTCGCGCCGGAAGCGAAATCCACAGTCGCAGCAAGTGCCGCTTTCGCTCAGGCTCGGGAAAGTCTTCGTAGTCGGTTCTCGCGTGGAGGATCGTGTGATTGGAAAGCAGCTGGATGTCTCCGGGCTGCAGATCCATGTCGAGGTAGAGTTTGGGCGAGCCAGCGATTTCGTTGTAGAGGTCGAGCAGGACGCGGCCTTCCAGGGACAGCAGGGACTGCCCCCGGAAACCGACCGCGGAGCGGAAGTAGTCGGTGTGATAGAAAGTTCGCAAGCCGTTGCCATCGTATCGGCACGGGCGAACGGGGAGGTACTGCACGCCGCCCTCTCCTTTGGTGTCCATCATGAACGGCCGATAGAAGCGATCGACCGCTTCGGGTCGGCAACGAAGCAGCTCGTTGTACACCGATACCGAGCTGACGATGCGGCTCAGCCCGCCCCGCTTGGCCTTCTTAAGGCAAAGAAGCCCAACTACATCGGCAGCGTCACAATGGAAATTGATGTTCACGCGCGTGCGGTAGTGCCGGACCTCGTCGGGACTCTCTCCCGTGTCGACGACGTGCCCCAGAAGATCGCCTTGCGGGTTCTGCGCACCGGGGATCCCAAAATGGAGCCCAAAGCACCAAAAGAAGGTCTCCGCCTCGTGTTGGGACCACCGCGTGATCGGCATCCCGGTGAGCACTTGGAAGCCACGCCCCGAGGTGATTTCACTGCGCCAACGGTCGATCTTTTTCGAAAGCGTCGGCAGCGGAAAGTCATCGCGGCCGAGGGTTCGCATCGACTTGCTCGTGCGTTTGGCGGCCGTGAGCGCCGCGTCGAGCTCTTCGATGTCGGATTCAGTCAGGGCTTCCCGCCAGTCGTCACGCCTCGTCATCTCACTGCCCTTCCATGCAGCGGGAATCTCGAGGGGCTCGCGGAGGACGCGTGCTTGCGGTCTCGCAAAGTAATGAATCGTCTGCCCGGTGAGATTCTTGTACACGGCGCGGCGGCGCCTATCGTACAGCTTCGATACGGGCAGGCACATGCTTGTGCCAGGGCGTTCCCGCGAGCCAGTCTCGATCTTCGCTCGCGGTGAGCTCGTTGGCCGCGATTCCGGTCTGAACTCGCTCCCCCCCGTTCTCGGTGTGGTCGACGCCGAGGCCGTTCGGAAGCGACACGTGGCCCACTTGCATCATCCCGGACACCTCGACAGGGACCTCGACCGTCGCCCGCTTGGTCGTCAGTCGAACCCGATCGCCGTCGGTCACACCGAGTTGCGCGGCATCGTCGGGGCTGATCCGGAGCGAACCTTCCGCGTCCTTCTTTCGCCAGGCTGGATCGCGAAGGATCGTGTTCGCGGTAAACGACCGACGCTCGCCCGCGGACAAAATGAACGGAAAAGCGGGGTCCCCCGTACTGGCTTCCTGCGTGCGAAGCGATTCGAGCTCGTCGAGCAGCTCCGGAATCGCGGCATGAAACTTCCCGCCCGCCGTCTTGATGCGGTTCCAACTCTCACCGAACTCATCGACGGAGTAGACGATGCCAGAGGGATTCTCGAGGATGGCGTCAAAGAGACGCTCTGGGGCCTCGAACCCCTTGCCTTCGAAACCGGCGCGGCGGAGGGAATCTGGATACGCGGCGGCGAACTGATGGGCCAAACCCCAAATGACCGCACCCGATTGAAGTCCGTTCGGAAGATGCGGACCCAGCGTTCGATAGAGGATCACCGGCGCATAGGGCGCGAGCTTCGGGTTGGTGAGAACGTTACCGAAGAACACGGGGATAAAGGCTTCCCGGCTCTCGGCGGCAGCCGCGTGCAATGGAGCGAGGTCTTCCTCGGTGTACGCACCGAGAGCCTCACACAGACGCGCATGAATCTCCGGCTCGGATAACACCCCGTCGGGTGGATCGAAAAGCGGCTGCCTCAAGTGGAAGTAGTTCTCTGGGAACTCGAAGTTGAAGAAGGTCGCCTCGGCCTTTTCGTATTGGGTGGGCGTCGGCAAGACGTAGTCCGCGAGCCGCGCCGTCTCGGTCATCGCGATGTCGATCACGACGAGGGTATCGAGCGAGTCCAGCGCCTCACGCATGCGGCTGCTATCGGCTAACGAATGAGCCGGGTTCGCGCTTTCGACGATCATCGCGCGATACCGTTTGGGATGATCGGTCAGGATCTCGTCGGCGATCACGTTGCAGGGGACCAACCCGGAAATGATGCGCGCGCCGACGACGGGCGTGAGCTTGTCCTTCGCTGCCGGTCTCGCGATCTTGTCGAGGCCGCCCGCAATGTTGACCAGTGGCGCGGGAACGTACTGCGCTCCCTTCTTCCCGAAGTTCCCGGTGAGAAGCCACAAGAGCTTGTTGAGGTAGCTGCTCAATGTGGAGTGCCGGTTCATTTGGATGCCAAGGTCCTCGAAGACGGCCACGCTCTCTGCCTTGCCGATCAGTCGCGCAGCTTCGCGCACGAGCGGCTCGGGGACACCGGACCTCTCGCAGTACTCCGAGATCGGTACCTCGCGAAGCGCCGCAAGTACGGGCTCGTAGTCGTCGACGTGGTCTTCCAGCCATTTCGGCGCAATGAGATCCTCTGCGACGAGCACCGCTCCCAATGCTGCGAGGAGCCACGCGTCGGTTCCAGGCTTCACCTGAAGGTGGACATCGGCGATCTTCGCCGTTTCCGTGCGACGAGGGTCGATCACGATCATCGACCGCTCGGGGTCCTTGGCGATCGCTTTGAGGGTCACGCGCGCGCGCGGGATGCCGTGGGACTGCCAAGGGTTCTTCCCGATGAACAGCGCAACTTCGCAATGCTCGAAATCGCCCCGGACTGCCGTCCCCATCAAACGGCCGTTGACCCAGAACTCGCCGGTCTTCTCTTGCGCGAGCGCGTTCGACCGATACCGCGAACCCAGGGCTCGCCGCGTTGCCGTGGAATACGCGCCCGGCAGGTGATTCCCCTGCCCACCGCCCCCGAAGTAGAAGATCGCAGCGCCACCATGCTCGTCGCGGACGGCGGCCAGCCTCTGCGCGACTTCGCGGATCGCGGTGTCCCAATCGATCTCTTCGAACGTCCCGTCGGGCTTGCGCCGAAGCGGTGAGGTGATTCGGTCAGGCCCGTTTTGGTAGTAGTCGAGTCGGTGCGCCTTCTCGCAAGCGTATCCCCGGGAAGCGGGGTGTGCTTTGTCGCCCCGAATGCGCGTGAAGTGCCGACCTCCCTCCCCGCCGAGCTGAACCTCGAGACCGCAGTTGCACTCGCACAGGATGCATGCCGTTTTCTCCCAGGACCCGGACATACGAAAACCTCGCTCTTCGACGGACGCCGTCGTTCAGGCCATCCTAGCCGGGGCGCTCGTGTAGCGTAAGGGCCAATGGGCCTGCGATTCGGCCGGGGCCGCTGCGAGCGCTCAGGTGGAAAGCGGAACGTCGAATTCGGCGCAGTATTCGGAGAACCGCTCGCGGACCTCGTCGAGCGAAGGCCACTTCACGCCCAGGGCGTTTAGGCCACCGCCGAAACGATTGAGGGCTCGGACTCCAA
>JAPUKT010000039.1 GCA_027295555.1 Deltaproteobacteria bacterium | reverse complement strand
TCGCGCGAAGCTTGGGGACGTTCTCTCGCGCCAACGACGAACAAGCCGAGCTGATCGACGTAGCGCAAGTCGTCGACGACGCCTGCGCCATGGTCTTCAGTCAGATTCGCTATCGGGCGCGGCTCGTGAAGCGGTTCGAGCCGATTCCCATGCTTCCCGCCTATCCTGGTCGAATCACCCAGGCGTTGGTCAACATGCTCACCAACGGGGCCGAGGCGATCGACGGTGGGGCGTACGGAAAGCACCGGATCGTGGTCTCCACGCGTTTCGAGGACGACCACGTGATCATAGGCGTCAGCGATACCGGCAGCGGAATCGACGAAGGGGATCGCCATCGGATCTTCACGCCGGGGTTCACGACCAAGGCCCACGAGGGCGGAATGGGCCTCGGGCTTTCGCTGTGCAAGCGCGTTGCCGAAGAGCACGGAGGTCGCGTCGAGGTTCATCACCTGCCCGACCAGGGGACTCGCTTCGAGTTGATCATTCCGGTCGACACGGGCCTTCAGCCCGTCGAACAGAAGCACGACAGCCGGCCGATCTCCGAAGCGCCCGCGACCCGTCCGAGAATCTTGATCGTCGACGACGACGCCATGGTGCTCTCGGCGCTTCGGCGACGGCTCCGGAGGCGCTACGACACCGTCACGGTCCTCGGAGGCGTCGAAGCGCTAGCCCGTCTTGCCGAAGACCCGCACTTCGACGCGATCATCTGTGATCTCATGATGCCCGAGGTCGATGGAAAGTCTCTCTACGAAACCATTCAGGGACAGCACCCCAGGCTGGTCGACCGCATCGTGTTCATGAGCGGTGGCGCCTTCACGCCACGTCTTCGCAAGTTCGCCGCGTCGGTCTCGAACCCGGTGCTACAAAAGCCGGTCACCCGTGAGCACCTCGAGTCCATGCTCGCCTTGATTCGCGAAGGAGGGGCGAAGGACTAGACTAGGGGCTGTCCCCATTTTCAAAATGGGCCTTGCACAGCTTGCCTTTTCGCCCTCGTCTTCGTACTCGAGCGGTGGAACAGCCCCTAGCTGCGTAGGCCGAGCTCCTTCATCTTGTTCTGAAGGCTCTTGCGCGAGATTTTGAGCAACCGGGCGGTGTGGGTGACGTTGCCGCCGGTTCGTTCGAGCGCCCGAGCGATGAATTCCCGCTCGAGCTTGAGCGTCGCCTCGCGGACGGCCTCTTTCAAGCCGGTCTCGCCCGGTGTGGCATCGAGCCCCGGCACCAACGGCGTCGCGGCCTCGCCTTCCACGTCTCGCAGCTCGGGGGTCAGATACTGTGCGCCCATCTCCCCGTCCTCGGCGAAGATCATGCAACGCTCGACGACGTTTTGGAGCTCTCGAATATTCCCAGGCCAGCTGTAGCGAAGAAGTCTCCCGAGCGCGTCGTCATCGAACCCGGTGACCGACCGATCGAGCTTCTGATTGAACTGCCGAACGAAGTGATCGATGAGCAGTGGGATATCGCTCGGCCGTTCGCGCAGAGGAGGCAAATGCACGTGAACCACGTTGAGTCGATAGTAGAGGTCCTCCCGGAAGTTCCCGTCGGCGATCTCCTCCTTCAAATCACGGTTGGTCGCGGCGACGAGGCGCGAATCGATGGTGATGGTCTTTATGCCGCCGACACGCTCGAACTGTTGTTCCTGGATCGCCCGAAGGAGCTTCACCTGCATGCTGACCGGGATCTCGGCGATCTCGTCGAGGAAAAGCGTCCCTCCGTTGGCCAGCTCGAACCGCCCAGGTTTGCTCGTGACCGCCCCGGTAAAGGCGCCTCTTTCGTAGCCGAAGAGCTCGCTTTCCAAGAGATCGGGCGGGATAGCAGCACAGTTGACGCCGACGAAGGCCTTGTCCTTGCGTGCGCTGTTCTCGTGAAGCGCCCACGCGATGAGCTCCTTGCCGGTCCCGCTCTCGCCCGTGATCAGGACGGTGCTCGGTGTGTCCGCGACTTTCTCGATGACGTCGTAGACCTCCCTCATCGGCGGTGACTGCCCGATGATGCGATACCGCCCGCGCTCGTTGGGGTCGCCGCTTACGTGAGCCTGTGAAAGCTCCCGGGTTCGCGCAGCTTTGTGAACCACGTTTCGAAACTCGGTCTGGTCGAAGGGCTTCGTGACGTAGTCGAATGCCCCGAGCTTCAAGGCTTCGACCGCCGTATCCACCGTGCCGTGCGCGGTGATCATGATGACAGGCAGTCGCGGAAACCGCGTGCTGACCGCCTCGAGCACGCGCATCCCATCGAGCTTCGGCATCCGCAAGTCGGTGATGAGAACATCTATGTGGTGCTCGTCTAGCGCGCGAAGCACGGCTTCGCCGTCCGCGACCGTATGCACGTCGTACCCATCATGCTGAAGCTGCGCCTTCAGCACACGGCGCAGGTTGTCCTCGTCGTCTGCTACCAGGACTTGTTTCGTTTCGGTCACGGACGGAGTGTAGCTCCGCCCTAGCTTGCGGCGAGCCGGTGCTTGGCGGCGCGAATTACCGTCGCTCGGTTCTTGCGCATTTGCTCGTAACCAAGCAACGCCGTCGCCTGCGGTCTGGAGAGTCGCTGGATACGATTGGCAACATCCTTCGCAGTCAGCCGGTCGTAGTCGCGAATCGGGGCGCCCCCCGCCTTGCGTGCCGCCGGCTTTGCCTTAGTTGAAGTCGCCTGCTCGAGTCGCTCATCGACGAGGTTTTTTGCGCCGCCCAACAGGTCGTGGGCCGTATGCAAGACGCGTGTCTGAAGAGCCGCCGGTCGGAGTGCTTCTCGGGTCTCGGCAGCGCTGCCTTCGAGGTTGCTTACCTGCGCCTTCAGGGCCCGTGCGTACGCGTCGCGGGTCTTGATCACCAGGTCGCGCCAGTTGATGGCCTCCTTCCGGAAGGCAGCCCCGAAGGCGGCCACGGAACGTCCCGTCGTGTTGACCAGCCGGGTGCTCGCGGAGGTCAGGCCATCCGCAAAAGCCACGCTTGCCCCCTGGGCTTCGCACACGAAGGCCTTCCCAGCTTGCTGGGTTTGTTTGAAAAAGAGCAGGCTTTGCCGCTGTAGGCGATTGCGGCTCAGCACGAGTTGATCGGTGTGAGACATGATTGTACTTCCCCCTTCGGATGACGCGGTGCGTTATTCAACTGAACCATAGTGATGAATGCCGTGGAGTCAAATCCAGCGTGAAACCATGAACCTTCTGGCGACTTGCATTAGACTTTAGGGCTAGTGAGAGGGACTTTTCGAACGCTGGTCGTCGAGGACTCGAGCTCCATGCGCAGGCTTCTGTGCGAGTTGCTACGTGAGCGAAATTACGATGTGGTCGCGGTCGAGACCGCCGAAGACGCCCTCCGCGCCCATCTGGAAACCCGGTTCGGGCTCATGTTGGTCGATTGGACCCTCCCCGGAATGTCGGGGCTCGACCTCTGCCGAGCAGTGCGGGCGCGCGAGGGTGGTGAGGACGTGGTGATCCTCGTGATCACAGGCCGCAATCGGGCGGAGGACCTCAACCAGGTGCTCGACGCTGGCGCCTCGGACTACCTCGCGAAGCCCATCGACGCCGAAATCCTGGGGACCCGACTGTTGATCGCCGAACGCACGATCCGCGACAGTGCACGTCGCACCACGGAGCGCGAGGACATGCAGTCGCGCCTGGTGTTCGCCGACCGGATGGCCTCGGTCGGCACCCTGGCGGCGGGCGTCGCCCACGAATTGAACAACCCGCTCATGTACGTCCTCTCGAACCTCCACTTGACCCGGGAGGAGCTGGAGGTCCCGAACGACGGAGGTTGGATTGACCGGGCGAAGCAGCAGATCGACGAGGCCATTCACGGGGCGGTCCGCATGCAGAACATCGTCCGGGATCTCAAGACGTTTTCACGCGTCGATGACGAGCAACGCGGCAACGTGGATGTACGCGGGGTGCTCGAATCGTCGATCAACATGTGCTGGAATCAGATCCGCCACCGCGCAACCCTGAAGCGCGATATCGCGCAAACGCCACTGATCGAAGTCAACGAGTCTCGTCTCGGCCAAGTGTTCTTGAACCTGCTGATCAATGCCGCGCAGGCGATGCCGGAAGAGGGCATCGACAAGAATCTGATCACCGTGCGCACTTATACCGACTCGGACGGCTGGGCGATCATCGAGGTGATCGACAACGGAACCGGCATTGCACCAGAGACCCGTGGTCACATTTTCGATCCCTTCTTCACCACCAAGGGGATCGCGGAAGGTACCGGGCTGGGCCTCTCGATTTGCCGCAACATCATTCAAAGCGCTGGCGGTTCGATCGACGCGGAAAGCGAGGTCGATCGAGGGACGACGTTTCGGGTCAAGCTTCCGCCGTCGACGCGCACCTACATTCCGCTCATGACTCGAGCGCCGCCCATGGTGCACGCCGGTGCCCGTGCTCGCGTCGTCGTCATTGACGACGAGCCGCTTGTCGGGCGATCGATCCAACGTGCCCTCCGCCATCACGACGTCCAGGTGTTCTTGAATGGCAAAGAGGCGATCGAGGCCCTTTGCGCTGGCGAGCCGTGCGACGTGGTCTTCTGTGACCTCATGATGCCGGGGGTGAGCGGCATGGAGGTGTTCGCGACGGTTGCCCAGCGCCGCCCTGAGATCGCTTCACGATTCGTGTTCATAACCGGCGGAGCATTCACCCCGCAAGCACGTGAGTTCTTGAAGCAGACGCCGCTAGTCTGCCTCGAGAAGCCTTTCGAGATTCATCAGATCCGCGATCTGGTCAGGGAACGCGCAGAGCCGGCCGTCGGCTGATGCGCGGTCACGACACAATTGCGTCCACGATCCTTGGCTTCGTAGAGGGCGTTGTCCGCACGCGCCAAGAGATCGGCGCCTGTTTCGTCCGGGTGAAAGGATGCAACACCGATGCTGACCGTGAGCGCGCCTTCAGGCTGTCCCTTGCCGTCAGGGAACTCGGTCTCCTCGACCATGGAGCGAATCTTCTCGGCGACCTTGGTGGCCACAACGGCGTCGGTTCGCGGCAGCAGGACGACGAACTCCTCACCGCCGATGCGCGCGATCGTGTCGATTCGGCGGAGATTTCTCGTCATGAGGCCCGCGAGCTTGCGAAGCGAGGCGTCCCCCATCGGATGACCGTGTCGATCGTTGAGCGACTTGAAGTAGTCGATGTCGATCGCCAAGACACCGACCGCTTGGCCGAACCGCTCGGCGCGGTGTAGCTCGTCTTCGAGTCGAATGCGAAGGAGCCGTCGGTTTCCGAGGCCGGTGAGGTCGTCATGCTGAGAGCCCCGGCGGAGCTCGTCGAAGAGCTGAGTGTGGCGAATCGCGAGACCCAACTGGTCTGAAATCGCGGCTAGAAGACCGGTTTCGATCTCGGAAAAAGCGTTCTTCTCGGGCCGCGTGGCCGCCAGCACGCCAGTCGTGGTGCTGTGATGGATAACCGGAAGGATCACCATCGAGCCACGTTGTTCGATCGGCTCCCACAATGAGTTGTCCGCGAGCGCTGCCAAGTCGTCGACTACGATGGTCTCGCCGCTCTGCGCCACCCTCCCGAGCGGTTCCTCGTTGAAGAGCACGATCCGCTCGAGGAGCTCGCCTGGCTTTTCGAACCCGTGTGCCGCTCGCAGGGTGAGCCGCTCGGTCTCCGCATCGACTAGAAACAACATGCACTCTCGCAACTCGAGCGCCTCGCCGAGGCGAGAGGCGATCTCGGCCAAGACGGCGTCGAGCTCCTGCTCGGACGCGCTCACACGCGCGTTCAGTCCAGCGGGGGCCGAAGTGTTCCTGGGGGGAGGTAGCCCAACCGGTGGGCCTCCGGATCCGGTGGCGATGGGTGGACTCGAACCACCGACCTAGCGCGTATGAAACGCCCGCTCTAACCACCTGAGCTACATCGCCAGAAGGGGCGCGAGTATAGGCGGGGGCGCCTACCGTGCAATCTGGGCTCGTGTGGACGAAAGTACGTGCTTGGCACGGAAGCTCGGTTGGTTTATGCGAGCACCGTGTCGAATCGAGCGATCGCTGCTTTCTCCGTCGCTGCCCTGTGCGTCCTTCTCTCGCCGCTGGGCGCGCTTGCGCAGTCCGGGTGGGGGGAACCCCTTCAACCGAAGGTCCCGAAGGCGGAACCCATTCCGGCGCCGGAGCTCCCACCGGCTCCAGCACCCGAGCCGGCTCCCAAGCCCGTGGCGCCTGAGCGCACCGAGCCCAACCCGGACTGGGCCGACGCGCCTCCGACCGAATTCGAGGAACGGTCGCCAGAGAACCCCGATTGGGTCGAGGAAGACGAGCCGCCCCCCGTGGGGGACCGACCCGAAAATGCGGCCGCCAACTACGACATTCGCTATGCCAACCGGAGTCTGACGATGCCCCGCGGCATGATGCGTGGGACTTTCGATGCGGTCGTCGGGCGCCGCAGACAGGAGGTTCCAGGGATGGTCGACCCCTTCGGGCCCACCGGGACGATCTCCACTCTGAACCTGGGCGCCGCTCTCACGATTGCGAACGACATCGAGATCGGATTCTCTCGCTATCGCATGGGCAGCTATCCTCCGGTCAGCATTCTTCCCGACTACGGGTTCGGTGGCTCGGGGCTCCTCTCGATGATCGTGGCGCCCGAGGTGAAGTTTGGGGACATCCCGTTCTACACGCGCTTCCAACCGCTCAATAACGGCGTCTCCCAGATCGCGATCGACGCGGTGTTTCGAATTCCGACACGCAGCGAGTTCGGCTTTCTGATGGGAGTCCCGATGCGGTTCGTTGCGAACGAGCACTACGCGTTCGACACGGGGATCGAGTTCAACGTCGAGAACAACCCGAACGGACCGTCGGTTTGGTCGATGAGCATTCCGTTTGGCTTTACGGCGAACGTCACCGATCAAGTGTTCTTGAATTTCAACTCGGGCATGCACTTCTTCGATTTGAGCCAGGTGATTCGCACCGCAACTTCAGGGCTCATCAACGGGCCTTTCTACTTCTTCCCGTTGGGCGCCGGCGGCGGCTACACATTCAAAGCGGGAAGCACGATGATCGACCTCTTCGCGAGCTTCAGATTCCCGACGCTCTACGGATTCACGACTAGGGCGTCGGAGGTCAACGCGGAAACGTGGGCGGTGACCATCGGTTTCAACATCTACTCTCCCGTGCTCTTCAAAGGCAGCGCCCTCTGATGATCTACGAGCTCGACGATAGGAAGGTGCGCATCGAAGGCGAGGTCTTCGTGGCGGACTCGGCCGACATCATCGGCTCCGTGGTCCTCAAGAACAGGTCGAGCGTGTGGTTCAATGCAGTCGTTCGCGGCGACTCGGATGAGATCATCGTCGGAGAAGAGAGCAACGTCCAAGACGGCGCATTGTTGCACACCGACCCAGGCATTCCATTGACCTTGGGTCGCGGCGTGACGGTCGGGCACCATGCGATCGTGCACGGTTGCCAAGTGGGGGACTACACTTTGATCGGCATCAACGCGGTCGTTCTGAACCATGCGAAGATCGGCAGGTACTGCACGATCGGAGCGAACGCGCTCGTGACGCAGGGCCAAGAAATTCCCGATTATTCCGTGGTTTTGGGCTCGCCCGGTAAGGTCGTTCGGCAACTCGAACCGAGCGAGGGCGAGGGGCTCGAAAAGAGCGCGGAAGGCTACGTCAAGCGGGCACGCCTCTACTTGAAGTCGCTCCATCCCGACATCCGCTTCTCCTAAGCAGTCAGTGCGATTCGAGCCGGTCTAAGAGTTGTGTTTCGCCCAGTTCTACGCAAAGCGCTTCGAGGGCAGGGCGGTCGGGACCCCGCCACTTCATGTCGTCGATCGATTCTTCGATCGGCACGTCGAGTCTCAATGTTGCGAGCTCTCGATAGAGGCGTGCTTCGTCGGGCATCGCGTTCAGATTCTCGGCGAGGGTTGCTGCGCCACGAACCTTGATCCCCCACGCGTCCTGATCGACCGGAATGTTCTCGAGGTGAACGAACCTGGCGAGCACCGCCGCGGTGCTCTTGGCGCCCCAGCGGGGAATCCCGGGGATGCCGTCTGCGGTGTCGCCCACGAGTGCGAGGTAGTCGGGGATCGACTTGGGAAGCACCCCAAACTTTTCCTGAACCCCGCGTTCGTCCAGCACGATCTTACGTCGACGGTCGAGTGTGACGACGCGGCTACCCCGAACGCACTGACAGAGATCCTTGTCGGGCGAGCAGATCACGACTTGGTCGACACCAGGCGCGCTTTCGAGCTTCGACGCGGCCGTCGCCAACGCATCGTCCGCTTCGAACTCGACCATCGGCCAAGTGACCATTCCGAGGGCTTGGCTCGCTCGCTCGACCAGGTGGAACTGCGCAAACAGATCCGGCTCGAGCCCCTCGCCGGTCTTGTAGCCGTCGAATAGGTCATTGCGAAACGACTCAACCGTGTGATCGAACGCGCAACCCGCGTGTGTCACCTCCGGGTCTCGGAGCAGCGCAGCCATCGAACGCAGGAAGCCGCGCGTCGCTCCGACCTCCATTCCGCTCGGCGAGGTCGCTTCGGGCGCGCCGAACCAAGCGCGGAACAACTCGTACGTTCCGTCGACGAGGTGCACTTTCATCGGCCACTCTTACACCAGTTCGACGTTTCAGTACGGGGCGGTAGGGAGAAGGATCGGCATTTCGAGCACTTGTGGAACGATCTTGTACGCCCGAGCGACCCTAAATCGAGATGATGCGAGGAGCGAGGCAGTGGGTCCTCCGTTCTGACGACGCCCCTAAATATTGCGCCTTTCTTGCGCGCATACCCCCATATATTGTACCTTGCAGATAGTGACCCTACATAAGATGTCACCTAATGCTTAGCAGCTCGGACACGGTTTCCCGGTGCTGAGAGCCGAGGAAAATCGGCGGCAGAAGCCCCCTTCAAGCCCTTG
Source organism: Deltaproteobacteria bacterium (assembly GCA_027295555.1). Taxonomy (GTDB): domain Bacteria; phylum Myxococcota_A; class Polyangia; order Polyangiales; family Houyiibacteriaceae; genus SG8-38. The sequence goes on along the minus strand of JAPUKT010000039.1, from coordinate 4,688 downwards.
AAATCATGTATGAAACGAAGAAAGCACAATCGGCTGAACATTTCTACTTGACTGCGTCAGCGTCACGGGTCTACTTCGCAAGCTCTTCCCCTAGCGGTTGTGGTGGCAAGGAGGCTGCCAGCGCAATCCCTTGTGGGATCATTGTGGATAGCGCGTGTGCCCCTGGGGAAGGATGGTGGACAGCGCTCGGGTGGTGAAGTGCGTCTGGTTGGAGGTATGCTGTGGCACTAGAAACACGGGGAATGACGAGCAATTTGGAGATCGAAGGCGCCCGAAGGGCGGAAGTGTCGCAGAAGGCAGGTGGCTTATCTGTCGAATGGCGGCTCACCAAGGCCGGTGAGGATCCGCTCGAAGTCGTGGAGTACGTCCTTCGCGACAGTCAGATCAGCAATTCCGACGGTTCGGTCGTCTTCGAGTTCAAAGGCGCAGAAGTCCCTGAGGGCTGGAGTCAGCTCGCGACCGACATCGCGGTTTCCAAATACTTTCGGAAGGCCGGGATCCACGGTGACAAGAGCCGCGGCGAAAAGAGCGTTCGCGAGTTGGTATATCGAGTTGCGCATTCCATTCGAGAGGCTGGCGAAGGGCTCGGGGGGTACTTTGCCGATGCCGAAACGGCCGAGGCATTCGAAGCCGAGCTTTCGCACCTCCTGATCCACCAAAAAGCGGCCTTCAACTCTCCGGTCTGGTTCAACTGCGGCCTCTACCAGCGCTACGGCATCGAAGGGTCCGCCGGAAGCTACGCGTGGGACCCCGAGCAAGACATCATCTTCCAAACCGACACGGCGTATGAGCATCCCCAGTGCTCCGCGTGTTTCATCCAAAAAGTCAACGACGACCTCATGGGGATCTACGACCTCATCAAGAACGAGGCGCGCCTCTTCAAGTACGGCTCGGGCACCGGCACCAACTTCTCGAAGATCCGCAGCAAGCAGGAGAAGCTCTCGGGGGGCGGCACGTCGAGCGGTTTGATGAGCTTCCTCGAGGTGCTCGATCGTGCGGCCGGCGCAACGAAGTCCGGCGGGACGACCCGCCGCGCGGCCAAGATGGTCTGCCTCGACATGGATCATCCCGAGATCGTCGACTTCATCGAGTGGAAAGTTCGTGAGGAGAAGAAGGCGAAAGCGCTGATCGAAGCCGGCTACGAGTCCGATTTCAACGGCGAGGCCTACCACACCGTCTCGGGTCAGAACTCGAACAACTCACTTCGCGTCACCGACGAGTTCATGAAGGCCCTCGAGACCGACGGAGAGTGGAAGACCTACTTCAGGACCACGGGAGAGGTTTGCGACACCTACCGGGCGCGGGACCTCTGGCGGAAGATCGCCCAGGCCGCATGGGCCTGCGCCGATCCCGGCATTCAGTACGACACCACGATCAACGACTGGCACACCTGCTCGAACACCGACCGGATCAACGCTTCGAATCCGTGCTCGGAGTACATGTTTCTCGACAATTCGGCGTGTAACCTTGCCTCGATCAATCTGTCGAAGTTCCTCGACGAGGAAGGACGGTTCGACGTCGACGGCTATCGCCAGGCGATTCGAGTGCTGATCATTGCGATGGATATCCTGGTGGACTACGCGAGCTATCCGACGCACCCCATCGCCAAGAACAGCCACAATTACAGGCCGCTCGGGCTCGGCTACGCAAACCTCGGCACGCTTTTGATGCAGCTTGGTATCCCGTACGACAGCGACGAGGGGCGGACGATTTGTGCGGCGCTCACTGCGATTCTCTGCGGTCACGCCTACGCGACATCGGCCGAGATCGCAGCGACGAAGGGGTCTTTTGCGGGCTTCCAGCGCAATCGTCAGCCGATGCTGCGGGTGATGGGAAAGCATCGCGAGGCGGCCTACCGCGTCAACGAAGCGGGCGGACCAGGAATGACCAGCGGGGATCCGACCGCGTGCCCGCCAGAGCTCACCCAGGCTGCCCACGAGGATTGGGATCTCGCCTGCAAGCTCGGCGAGATGTACGGCTACCGGAACTCGCAGACGACCGTGCTTGCACCCACCGGCACGATCGGTCTTTTGATGGATTGCGATACGACTGGCATCGAGCCGGACTTCGCGCTCGTGAAGTTCAAGAAGCTCGCGGGCGGTGGCCACTTCAAGATCGTCAACCAAAGCGTTCCGAACGCGCTCGAGCGGCTTGGATACACCGACGCGCAGGTGACGGACATTGTGTCGTACGTGACCGGTACCAACACCTTCACCGGCGCGCCGCACTTTGGTCGCAAGGCGCTCCTCGACAAGGACCTCACCGAGCGTGAGCTCGAAAAGGCCGAGACCGCGCTCCGCGGCGTGTTCGACGTCGGATCGGCGCTGGCGCCGTGGGTGATCGGCACCGAGGCCTATGACCGGCTCGGGATCGCGTCGGATATCTACAACAAACCGGGCTTCCATCTGCTTCGGTACTGGGGCGTTTCCGACAAGAACATTGGAGAGATCAACGACCTGGTCATCGGCCGGATGACCGTGGAGGGTGCTCCGCATCTTCGAGCCGAGCACCTACCGGTGTTCGATTGCGCCAACCGATGCGGCAAGATCGGCGAGCGATTCCTCGAGCCGATGGCGCACATCCATATGATGGCGGCGGCACAGCCGTTCCTTTCCGGCGCGATCTCGAAAACGGTCAACCTTCCAGGAGAGTCGACCGTCGAGGACGTGGAGCAGATCTACAAGGAGGGTTGGAAGCTCGGGCTCAAGTCTATCGCGCTCTACCGCGATGGGTCGAAGTCGTCGCAGCCGCTCAACACCGCCGCCGACTCCAGCGGCGAAGAAGAAGAATCGCACGATACCGTTCAGGCTCTCGAAGCGCCCGTGCGCGAGTGGCTGACGCCCCCGCCGACCCGCCGACACCGGCTTCCGAAGAAGCGTCATGGCTTTACGCAAGAAGCGCGCATCGGTGGTCACAAGGTGTTCCTGCGGACGGGCGAGTACGAAGATACCTCTCTCGGTGAGATTTTCATCGACATGCACAAAGAGGGCGCGGCGTTCCGTTCGCTGATGAACTGTTTCGCCATCAGTGTTTCGATGGGTCTACAGCATGGCGTTCCGCTCGACGCGTACGTCAAGCAGTTCACGTTCACTCGGTTCGAGCCGCAGGGGATCGTCGAGGGTCATCCGAACATCAAGTTCTCGACGTCGATTATCGACTACGTCTTCCGCGTGCTCGGGGTCGAGTACCTGAAGCAGTACGAGTTTGCTCAGGTGCCCCCGAAAGAAGAGCAAGAAGAGCTCCAAAATCCAACCGACGTTGCCGCCGTGCAACGCCTCGAGGGTTCTACACCGAGCGAGCCACCTCCAGCGATCAAGCCCGCCGAGCAGGTCACATTCGGCTTCGACGATACGGCCGCCGCCCAACCCAATGCGCTCGACCAACAACTCAGCGAGATGATGGGCGACGCCCCCATGTGCGACAAATGCGGGCACATCACGGTGCGAAACGGCGCTTGCTACAAGTGCCTAAACTGCGGCAACTCCATGGGCTGCTCCTGAAGGGGCTCAGGCACGCCGTTCAGCGGCTTACCTCCTCGGGGCTCCGCTGCGAAATACTGTCGTATTCCTCACTGCGCCCCTGCGGGGGCGCTCGCCGACCGACGCACCTGAGCCCCTTCAGGATCACGTAGTGAGCGTGCAGAAATGGGACGCCGTTCGGCGGCTTACGTCCTCGGGCCTTCGCTGCGAAATACTGTCGTATTCCTCGCTACGCCCCTGCGGGCGCGCTCGCCGTCTCACGCAAGCGAGCCCCTTCAGGATGGGGTGGAGAGTTTTTGCCGAAACTCTGCCTAGACTTGAACCGATCCGTGGCATCTTTGGCAAGGCACTGAGGTGGGAGGCCTTGGAGAAGTATCGATGGAGATTATGCGAGTCGCCGCACTGATCATTGCCACACTCACGGTGGGCCTCATGGCTGGCGTCTTCGCCATCTACGCCAACGCCATCATGCCGGGCCTGGGCCGGACCGACGACCGGACTTTCGTCGGGGCGTTCCAGTCGATCGACAGATCGATCATCAACCCGTTGTTCCTCATGACCTTCCTGGGCGCCCTGGTGTTTACGGGTATTGCCGCCGCGCTCCACCTGGGTGAGGATGTTCGGTCAGTCCTACCATGGATCGTGGTCGCGTTGGTCCTGTACCTGGCTGTAGTCGTCATCACCCTGCGGGTCAACGTACCGCTCAACGACGGTATCAAGGCGGCTGGAGCGCCCGATAGCATTGACGATCTCGCTCGGGTGCGGGAGCAGTTCAACGAAGCAACGTGGGTCCGTTGGAATCTCATTCGGGCACTCGCGACGACCGCCGCATTCGGGTGTCTCGCATGGGCCCTCGTGGCCTTGGGCCGCTCACCGGGTGGACCATAAAGAGGACGACCGTCCCAGCTCATTCCGCGAGCATCGCTCCACCGACGGCCATGGCGGGCGGCCGCCAGCGGACGGCAATCAGCCAGTCGAACGGTCCCTCTGTGACGACAACCACTTCCGCGTCGCGCACGAGCGCGAGGCCGAGCAGCGGCACCGGGGCGGGCAGGTCCAGGGTAGCGCGGCTCATGTCGGCCTGCGCGAGGTAGGCGCGGTCGCCAGAGCGCGGGGTTGCGGGGGAGCGGCGCGGCAGCCAAGATCCGACCAGCCTCGGGGTCGCGGGCCTCGGGCGCCTGACGGGAGCCTCGCATGCCCGACCTGCTG
>JAPUKT010000389.1 GCA_027295555.1 Deltaproteobacteria bacterium | reverse complement strand
CCGCGACCTCTTCGATGTCCATCCCGCCTTCGGTCGAGGCCATGATCGCGACCCGGCGGGCCTCTCGATCGACGACTAACGCCAGGTAAAGCTCGCTCTTGATGGCGAGGCCCTGTTCGACCAGGAGCCGTTGCACGACCTTGCCTTCGGGGCCGGTCTGGTGCGTGACCAAGGTCTTGCCGAGGATGTCGCTCGCCGCCTCGGTCGCCGCTTCGACGCCCTTGACGACCTTCACGCCGCCGGCCTTGCCTCGGCCTCCGGCGTGAATCTGTGCCTTGACGACGACGACCTCGTTGCCAGTCTCTTTGATGAGCTTTTTCGCTGCCGCAGTCGCTTCCTCGACCGACATGCAAGCGATGCCCTGCGGCACCGGGATTCCGTACTGCCGGTACAGCTCTTTCGCTTGGTACTCGTGGATGTTCACAGCCTCAGCCCATGTGCTCGATGACGTTGTCACCGAACTCGGAGCACTTGATGGTCGTCGCGCCGTCCATCAGACGGGCGAAGTCGTAGGTCACGCGCTTCGAGGCGATGGCGCCTTCGACACCCTTGATCACCAGGTCGGCAGCCTCGTCCCAACCGAGGTGCCGGAACATCATTTCGCCGCTGAGGATGACCGACGAGGGATTCACCTTGTCTTGGTCGGCGTACTTCGGGGCGGTTCCATGGGTCGCCTCGAAGATCGCGCGGCCAGTGACGTAGTTCACGTTGCCGCCAGGGGCGATGCCGATGCCGCCAACCTGCGCAGCGAGAGCATCGGAAAGGTAGTCGCCGTTCAGGTTGAGGGTCGCGAAGACTTCGAACTCCTTCGGTCGCGTGAGGATCTGCTGAAGCGCGATGTCCGCGATGGCCTCCTTGACTATGATCGCGCCACGCTCCTGCGCGGCCGACTGCTCGGCGTTGGCGGCGTCCTCGCCCTTAGCCTCTTTGGTGCGGTCCCACTGATCCCATGTGTACACCTTGTCGCCGAACTCACGCTCGGCCATCGCGAAGCCCCAATTGCGGAATGCGCCCTCGGTGTACTTCATGATGTTGCCCTTGTGGACCAGCGTGACGCTCTTGCGTTTGTGAACGAGCGCGTACTCGATGGCGGCGCGAACGAGTCGCTCGGTGCCCTCGATTGAGACGGGCTTGAGACCCAAGCCGCTCGTGTCGGGAAACCGGATCTTCTTGAAGCGCTCCGGGAACTCCTTCTTCAGGATCGCCATCATCTTCTTCGCGTCCTCGGTGCCCTCTTCCCACTCGATGCCGGCGTAGATGTCTTCGGTGTTTTCTCGGAAGATCACCATGTCGACTTGGCCTGGGTTCTTGACTGGGGAAGGTACGCCCTCGAACCAGCGAACGGGTCGCAAACACACATATAGATCCAACATCTGGCGAAGTGCGACGTTTAGCGAGCGAATGCCGCCACCGATCGGCGTCGTGAGTGGGCCCTTGATCCCGACGAGGTATTCGCGAAACCCGTCGACGGTCTGCTCGGGCAGCCACTCGCCGAACTTGTCGTAGGCCTTCTGGCCTGCGTAGACCTCCCACCAGGCGATCTTCTTCTTGCCGCCGTAGGCTTTTTCCACGGCTGCGTCGAACACTCGTTGTGATGCGCGCCAAATGTCGCGGCCGGTGCCGTCGCCCTCGATGAAGGGGATGATGGGATCGTTCGGGACCTGAAGATTTTGGTCGGCCCCCATGCGTAGCGGGGTGCCGGAAGTCGGCTGCGGAAAGTCTGCCATTGCGCGAATGCCTCCGTCGATGTGCGCGTCTGGGGACCGTGGCCCAGCGCCGCGGCTTCCCGCCTATAGCACAACGCCGTGGAGGCGCCCGAACGAAGAATCAGCGCGCTTCTACGGGCAAATCGACGAGCACGCGGGTCTCCCCGACGAGGGTCGAGCCGCGTACGATGTCCTCGACTTCCTCCGAGGTCACGCCGCGATAGACTACCGCATCGCGTCGGACGAAGCTTTGCGCATCGGCAATGACGCGCTCTTGATTACGCGGATCCTCCGGAAGCGTCACGACCAGGTATTGGGCGAATCTGAAGCCCAGGGCGTCGGAATCACACATCTCGACTCGGGGTGCACCGCCGTCGTACAGCTTACGCACGAACGTCTCGACATAGTCGGGCCGACGAACGTATTGGCGAGTCGATGAGGATAGGTAGCTCTTGGCTTCGTGAAGCTCGCACTCGCTCTCCCGCAGCGATCGGTCGACCCAGCTTTCGGCGGCGTCGCGATCCCCTTCCCGCGCCGCCTCGAGTCCGTGCATGGCGGCTTGTTGTCGCCACGTATTGATGCCCCAGGCCATTCCAAACGCCGCGATCAGCCAAAGCACCTTTGGGATTGTGATCCGCACGATCGCTAGCTCCTGAGCGTGGTGTACAAGTCCCGGGCCCCGACACCGAGGAAGTAAATGCCCAACCCATCGAAAGCGATGCCCACCCAGCCGGCGTCCCCTAGGAAGACGGAGTTCCCCATGAACAACCCGATCGAGATGATCGCCAGGCCCGTCACGATCGTCGCCGCGGCTTGCTTGAGGAAGACCTTGCGTTGTTGCTCGAGCGACCCCGCGCGGATTACCGCGTCGACCGAGCGCGGAGGCGCGGCAGCGGGCGGACGAACCCCTCCGGAGGTGTCCGACGTCGTCGCGGGTGGCGGTGGAGCGACGGGATCCTCGACAGAGATCCTCGGAACGCCGGCTTCGGTCGCGGGTGCGAATGGATCGATCGCCGAGAGGCGGCCGGGCAAGAGATCGTCGGCGGGCCGCTGGAACACCGCGGGCCCGCCTTCTGCGGACGGCTTGGCTTCGCGGGAGGGACGACACTCGACCACTGCCCCGATCGACTCGAGGACCTTTCGCATTTCCCCGGCCTCTTTGGCGGCAACGCCGTGCTTCACGACGCGGGGAAGGTTTTGCTCGAGCGACTGTGCACTGGCGTCATCGATGCCGAAGGCGTTCTTCAGCCGCTGCGCAGGTGGAGGCCCACCCGGCGAGAAGCGAATCACCCACACGTCGAACGTCGACATCCCTCGTAAGGATACCCACTGATTGGCGACCCGGCGATTGTTTGGCAGACCGACCTGAACTGGTGATCATCCCTACCCTCGCGGGTGATACCGCTCGTGCATCTTGCGAAGGTGGTCGCCAGTCACATGAGTGTAGATCTGCGTCGTCGAGATGTCGGCGTGTCCGAGCATCATTTGAACGGAGCGGAGGTCGGCGCCTCCCTCCAAGAGGTGGGTGGCGAACGAATGCCGGAGCTTGTGCGGGGAGATCTGTTTGGTGATCCCCGCTGCTCGGGCGTACTTCTTCACGATGCTCCAGAAGCCCTGACGGGTCATCGGCTTGCCGCGCGCCGTCACGAAACACGCGCGACTTGCTGGACGGGCCCACTTCGGCCGCACCTCGGTGAGGTATTGCGCGATCGCAACGCGCGCGTGCTCTCCGATCGGAACGATGCGCCGCTTGTTGCCCTTGCCGAGCGCCGAAAGGAAGCCCTCTGCCAGATTCACATCCCCGAGGTCCAGGTCCACGAGCTCGCTCACGCGGAGCCCGGCAGCGTACATGGTGTGCAACATCGCGCGATCGCGAACGCGGTTTGGTTTGTCTCCGGCAGGAGCTTGCAGCAGCCGCAAGATCTCGTCGCGGGTGAGAACGTACGGAAGCTTACGCAGCAAGCGCGGTCCTTCCAGTAGCTCTGTAGGATCACGCCTATACCGACCTTCCTGCACCAGGAACCGGAAGAGACCTCGGATCGCGCTCAAGGCTCGGGCCTGGGTACGTGCGCTGAGGCCCTCGTGCGACAATGTGACCAAGTACCCTGCCACGGTGGCTTCATCGACCTTGCCGAGCGGCGTTTTCTCGCCACCCAACCATTCGCCGAAGTGGCCGAGATCGTGCGCGTACGCGTCCACCGTGTGTTGTGAGAGCCCTCGCTCCACGCGCAAATGCTGAATGTAGTCATCCAGCGCACCGTCGAACGCGACGCACATACTACTCGCTACCACAAACCTATGCGACCGCCCATTTTGTGTACATATGTAGGCAGCTGCCTGACATGCGTTTCGTTGATGGGGATCGGGTAGCGTGGTATTTTATCTATAACGATCGATGATGTTTCACTCCACTTACCTTCCGATGGTGAATCAATGAGTAGGCTCATCGGATATGTGGCGAACCGATCGGATCGACTGCGCGACGCGCTTCACCAAGAACGCATCGTGCTGAAGCAAGAAACCGCACCGCCCAGCGCAAGCGGTTGGGGGATTGGTTTCTATCAGGGCGACGAAGTGCTTCACAAGAAGCGCCCGACGCACCCAGGCGAACGCGTCGATTGGGAACACATCGCCGGAGAGGTGCACTCCGACTGCGCCGTGATGCACCTACGGCAGCCCACCGTCGGCGACTTTCGCGCGGAAAACACGCACCCGTTCCGCATGCGGCAGTGGTTCTTCGCACATCAGGGAACGATCAGCGGGTTCGGCGCGATTCGCACCAATCTCGCGGAGACAATCCCGGACTTCATTCGCCGCAACATCCGGGGACAGACCGACAGCGAGTATCTGTTCCACACGGTGCTGACGTTTCTTCACGACGCAGGGCAGCTCGAAAACCCGGACATCAGCGAAACACAGGCCTTACCTGCGATCAGCGCAGCGGTGGCGCTCGTCGAGCGGCTCACCGCCGAGGTTGGCGCGACCGACAATAGCCTGAGCTTCATTCTCACTAACGGTCGCTCGATGTACGCGCTCCGCCATGGCGCACCCATGATCTACGTCGAACGCCAAGGGATGCATGACCCACCCGAAGACTACACACCGCCTCCTACTGGGAGCACGCAAATCCGCTACGTCCTGGTCGTCAGCGGTGCGGAGGACACGCCAGTGCCAGTGGGCTACGAAATGATCGCGGAACGCTCGGTCGCCGTCATCAACCGCGGCCTCGACGTGACGATCCACGCGCTTTGAGTAGACTCGAGCTCGTGACCGACGAAAACGAGCTCATCGTAGTCTTTTGCACCGTCCCCGACGACGAAACGGCAGAACGCCTCGCGACGGGATTGGTCGAGGAAAGGCTCGCCGCCTGCGTCAAAGTGATCCCCGGCGTGCGTTCGTTTTACCGCTGGGAAGGCAAGCTCGAGGTGGGCTCGGAGCTCCAGTTGCTGATCAAAACGCAGCGGTCGCACTTCGAAGCCATCGAAGAGTGGATCCACGAACAGCATCCGTACGAAGTACCGGAGCTGGTCGCGCTGTTAGCGTCTCACGTGGGCGGCCCGTACGCGGAGTGGGCAGCCAAACAGACGCGGTAGCAGCGTCAGCGCCAGCGCCAGTGCCAGCGCCAGCGTCAGCGCCAGCGCCAGCGCCAGTATTGAGAGACGGCGTCCG
>JAPUKT010000388.1 GCA_027295555.1 Deltaproteobacteria bacterium | reverse complement strand
CTCGTCGCGAAGGACGGCACGACCGTGGTGCCGATCTGGTCGGTGATCGCTCTCTGCACGTGTGCCTGGGTCTCCTCGACCGTGGACGTCGAGTTGTTCCGACTCCTGGCTTCGCTGGTCCTGAGCCTCGGAGAGGTCATGATCCTCACCGCAGTCGCGCTTCTCTTTTCTTCGTTTTCGACGCCATTCCTGACTGGTGCGTTCACTTTCGGCGTCTGGCTGGTCGGCCGTGCGGCCGATGACATGGTCGCCATGAAGACGCGCGTGTTGAGTCCCGGTATCAAGACCTTCCTCACTTGGTTGGCCGAGATCATTCCGAACTTCAATCTATTCGTTCCTGGGCGCACGACGCTGCTGACGTATGGAACCGAGCACGGCACGCCGCTCGCCTATGTGGCCACGTCGATGGGGTATGCAGTGCTCTATGCGACGGTCACGCTCTTCATCGCGGCGCTCGTCTTTCGCCGCCGAGACTTCTTATGATGTGGCTTCGAGAACGCCCATGGATTATCGCCGCCCTCGTCGTCGTGATCCTCGTCCTAGTGGTGGGTGTGCGGACGGTCGCTGAATCCCGCTCGGAGCTGGTGACCGCCGATGCCTATGAGCAAGACGGCGAGGTGATGCGGGCGCTCGAACACTACCGGCGCGCCATGCGCGGGGCGTTTCCACTCAACTCGTACCCGGCGCGCGCAGCCACTTCCCTTCGGAATTTGGCCAAGGACCTCGAAGATGAAGGGCGGATCGATGACGCGCTTCTGGCCTGGCGGTCGATTGCGGGAAGCTCGGCCGCGACGCGCTTCCTCTACAGCACCACGAATCCCATGCGCGAGGAGGCACACGACCAGATCGCTCGTCTCATTGCCGCGCACCAGCGCACGGGGATCGACGTGGGAGCCGATGCCGAGGAGCTTGCCGCTGAGCATCGGGCGCTTTTGAGGGAGAGCGCTTCGCCCCATCCCTTCTGGGGAACTCTTCTTCTCATCGGCTTCGCCGCTTGGATCGGCGGGCTGGTCGTCACCGCGTCACGGGGTTTCGACGCAACCGGACGGCTCCAATGGGCAACGGCTTGGGCGCCGCTATCGGGCGCCCTGGCGGGGTTCGTCGCGTTCGTTTTGGGAATGCTCTTCGCCTGAGCCTCGTTTTCAGGCTTCGACCTCGGTTGCTCAGAGGTGAGCCACGGGGTAACAGGGGCGGCGTGGATAACATCCGAATCGTGGGGGGGGCAACCCTCGCTGGAACTGTGCGAATCAGCGGCTCAAAGAACGCGGCCCTGCCGATTCTGGCCGCAGCCCTGTTGGCCGACGGCGAGCACGTGTTTCGAAATGTTCCCAACCTTCGTGACGTGGACACGATGACGAAGTTGCTCGAGCGCCTGGGGGCGAATGCCGTGTACCGAGACGGCCGGGTGGAGGTGAGTCTCTCAGGGTCGCTCGATCCCACCGCACCGTACGATCTGGTCAAGCAGATGCGGGCGTCAGTCCTCGTGCTGGGACCGTTGGTTGCCCGTTGCGGCCGCGCGATCGTTTCGTTGCCCGGTGGCTGCGCCATCGGAGCTCGCCCAATCGACCAGCATCTCAAAGGCCTCTCGGCGATGGGAGCGGAGGTCGAGCTGACGCATGGCTACGTCGAGGTCACGGTCCCTGGCGGCCGCCTTCGCGGCTCGGACATCGCGCTCGACTTCCCGACCCACACGGGCACCGAGAACCTGATGTGTGCTGCCGTTCTTGCCAAGGGGCGTACGACGATTAACAACGCTGCGCGCGAGCCCGAGGTGGAAGAGCTCGCCCGCGTGTTGAACAAGATGGGTGCACGCATCGAAGGAGCGGGCACCTCGGCCATCGCAATTGAAGGCGTCGATGCCCTCCACCCGATCGACCACGCGATCATCCCGGATCGGATCGAAGCAGGGACCTTCATGGTTGCTGCTGCTGCGACCGCGGGAAATCTGTTCCTAGAGGGCATCGGGTTCGAGCCGCTCGAGGCCGTGATCGTGAAACTCCGCGAGGCCGGGGCCACTGTCGAGCGCGAGGGAAACGGGATTCGCGTCGTCGGTGCGCGTCCGATCTACCCTACGGACGTCATTACCCAGCCGCACCCCGGGTTTCCCACCGACATGCAGGCACAGTTCATGGTTCTGATGTCTTTGGCCGAGGGCACCAGTCGCATCACCGAAACGGTCTTCGAGAACCGGTTCATGCACGTCTCCGAGCTCAACCGCATGGGCGCCAACATTCAGGTCAACGCGCGCACCGCCACGGTCCACGGCGTCAAGCGGCTCGAGGGTGCTGAAGTCATGGCCACCGACCTCCGCGCAAGCGCTTCGCTGGTCGTTGCGGGCCTGATCGCCGAAGGTACGACAGACGTTCGACGAGTTTATCACCTCGATCGAGGCTACGATCAGTTCGAAATGAAGCTAGCGCCTCTGGGCGCCACCATCGAGCGAGTACCCGGCAATGCGTAAACGAAACCGAGATTCCATCGTCATCGCGGTCCCCAAGGGTCGCGTCCTCGAGCAGCTGGGTGCGCGCTTCGAAAAAGCCGGGATCCCGACAGGTGCGCTCACCGCGAAGAGCCGCAAGCTCGTCCGCGAGGGTAAGGCCGCAGGGCTCAGCTTCTTGCTCCTCAAGGCCGACGACGTCCCGACCTACGTGGAATACGGCGCCGCCGATCTCGGCGTCGTCGGCCGGGACGTCTTGATGGAGCGCGACTATGACGTCTTCGCCCCGGTGGATCTGGACATCGGTCGATGTCGCATGATGGTCTGCGGCCTTCCGAACGAACCAATCACCGGTCGAGGTGAGCGTCCCGTTCGCGTGGCCACGAAGTTTCCCCACATCGCGGAACAATACTTTCGTTCGCGTGGCATTCCAGTGGAAATGATCTTCTGCCAGGGCTCGGTCGAGCTCGCCCCGCTCACAGGCCTTGCCGACGTGATCGTAGACCTCGTGGAAACAGGTGAAACGCTGCGGCAGAACGGCCTCGTAGAGCTCGAGCACATCGCTGACATCAGCTCGGTGGTGATCGCAAATCGGGTAGGGCTCAAGCTCCGTCGAGAAGCGATCGAGCCAATCCTGGACGCGCTTCGCGGGTGACATGCTGCGCCTCCGAACAAAGACAGACCCTGCTTGGATCGATGTGGTGCGCGCCGACTTCGATGCTTTCTTGGTCGATCACGCTGCGTGCGAGCGGAAGGCTTCAGCGATGGCGTTGAAGCTCGTGTCGCACTATTCGGATCGCACCATGCTAGTCCGCGAGCTCATCCCGTTCGCGCAAGAAGAGCTCGATCATTTCGCGCGCGTGATGGCGATCATCTTGGACCGCGGGCTTGCGCCACGACCGGATGACAAAGACCCCTACGTCAGCGCGCTCATGCAGCTGATCAAGCGCGGTCCCGAACAGTACTTCCTCGATCGGCTCTTGGTGCTTGGGATCGTCGAAGCACGCGGATGCGAGCGTTTAGGCTTGGTTGCCGACGCCCTCGAGCCGGGACCGCTCAAAGACTTCTATCTCGACATCACCCGGTCGGAAGCCCGCCATCACGGGATCTTCGTCCGCCTCGCCCGCGAGTACTTTCCGGCCGAGACCGTCGAAGCCCGATTGCACGAGCTACTGGAAGAGGAAGCCAAGATCGTAGACGCGCTCCCATTGCGCCCCGCCGTGCACTAGTGCCAGCGCCCGCGTCAGCGTCAGTGCCCGCGCCAGCGTCAGCGTCAGCGTCAGCGTCAGCGTCCGGGTCAGCGCCCGCGTCAGTCACAGCCGTTTGCGGTAGATGACTCGGATCTCTTGGAAGCCCAGTGAGTCGTGTGCCCGACGCGCCCCGTCGTTCGAGGACCACGTGGCGGACTCGATCGCTTGGCACCCCACAGACCGGAATCGCTCTTCGATCTTTCTCAGCAGGGCAGCGCCGATCCCTTGCCCCCTGTGTACGGGGTCCACGTACCAGTCGTTTACGACGCCTCGCCGCGGCAGCACTCGGCGTGGCTCGACCATCGTTCGGCCTGTGATGTAGCCGACCGCCACCCCCCCTGACTCGGCGATGAGGATGTGGCTGTGCGGGTCGGCGAGAAGGGTGTCCACGTCGTCTTCAATGGCCCGCGCATAGTCGCGATACTCGATCAGCGGTAGAACGTCAGCCGTGATCACCTCGCGGCGGTGCGATTCGTAAAGACTTCGGTGAAACCCGAGGAGGGTGTCTCTATCGGCTTCGCTGCCTTCACGAACCTCGATCGGCGTACTCATTGCGCCCACCCTAGCACTACTGTTGCAACAGTAGTGCTAGCGCTTCGGAACGCTTTCTCTACTGGACGCGGATTGAGTCGCGTATCCGTCCGAAGGTTTTTCGCCCGATGCCGGGTACCCGGAGAATGTCTTCGACCCGGCGAAAGCGCCTCTTTTGTCGCTCTTCGACGATTGCTTGGGCGCGTGTGGGGCCGATCCCCGGGAGCTGCACGAGCTCTGCGGGGCCAGCTGTGTTGATATTGATCCGCGTGTCCTCTGAAGCGGCCGGTTCCTGCTCGGCCGGGGGGGCCGCCCCGTTGCCAGCCGCCAAGGTGTGGGCGGTGTGCAGGGTGCCCAACAGGATCGCTAGCGCAACGATCCCGCGAATCATGCGGCTTGCCCCTGGGGAGCACCGTCGCGATCGAGCCTAACACTCAAGCTGCCATCTCGATTGACGAACGCGCCGCCCACGCGCGCCCAAATTTTCCGTCCGTCCTTGTCGCGCTCCACGATGGTGTAGGCGAGCTTTACTCCACGTTGGCTGTTCTCTTCGAGCATGGTTCCTCCTGTTGGATGTGTGTCGGACCTCATTGCACGAGCGATGCCAACGTCGGGCGACGTGATCTCGAGTACCTGCAACGGCGAGGTCGGCGGTCTTGGCGCCGTCCGTCGGCGTCCGCCGATCAAAATGCGTCCAACTTCCGTTTGTTGCGTCTTGCTCTTCCTGTCAGTATCCGCGAGCCAAGCTGCAGAGGAGACAGATGAAGATTTCACTTTCCACGGGCACCTGGAACAAATCCACCGCCGACATCGTCGCAGTGGCCATCCCCTCGGCCAAGACGAAGTACAACAAGGCGATTCGCCAGATCGAGGCAGTCGCCGGCAAGGGAAGCATCAAGCCTCTTGCGGCCGACGAGCGCTTCGAAGGGAAAGCCTCCCAGACGCTCAAGGTCGCCGCCGGGGGCCGCGCCAAGGCCCGGTGGTTGCTTCTCGTAGGGATCGGCGACGAGACAGACGTGCAGAAGGTAGCGTGGAGCCTTGGGCATGCGCTGGCTTCGGCCGCCTGCGCGCAAAAGACCGCTGCCGTCGAGCTTCCCAAGGTCACCGCGGAGTCCGTTCGGGCGGTGTCTCAGGGCCTGGTCGCTGGTGCCTATCGCTACACCGAATACAAGAGCGACAAGAAGTCTTTGGATGGTCTGACGAGCGCTGTCATCCTCAAAGCCCCCCAGAGCGTGCGCGGCCTCGCGGCGGCGATCAAGGCCGGGCGCTCGCTCGCGGAGAGCGTCAACTTTGCGCGCGACCTGGTCAATCGACCTCCGAACGACCTGAACCCGATCACGTTGGCACGCGCCGCGTCCTCCGAATCGCGCAAGCTCGGCCTGACCTGCAGTATCTGGAACAAGACACGGATCAAGAAGGAGGGAATGAACCTCCTTCTGGCTGTCAATGCTGGCAGCGCGGTCGAGCCGCGCGTGATCCACGTCACGTACAAGCCGCGAAACGCCAAAAAGAAAGTGGCCTTCGTCGGCAAGGGGCTCACGTTCGATTCAGGCGGTCTATGCATCAAGCCCGCGGGCTCGATGATCGACATGAAGTGTGACATGGCGGGGGCCGCGGCGACGCTCGGCATCGTCTTTGCGGCGGCTCGGCTCAAGCTTCCGGTCGAGGTTCATGCGATCGTCGGGTCGACCGAGAACATGACCGGTGCCCAAGCCTACCGGCCTGGCGACATCTACAAGTCCCTCCAGGGTAAGACGGTCGAGGTCATCAACACGGATGCAGAGGGCAGGTTGGTGCTCGCCGACGTGTTGACGTGGACGGCCCGCAAGCTGAAGCCCGACGTGACGATCGACCATGCGACGCTCACGGGCGCCTGCATGGTGGCCCTCGGTCCGTGGCGCGCAGCCCTCTATACCGATGACGACGACCTCGCCAAGAGATACCTCGCCGCGGCCGACGACGAAGGCGAAGCGTTTTGGCGGATGCCCCTCGACGAAGACCTGAAATCGACGCTCAAGAGTCCGATCGCCGACCTCAAGCATATCGGTGGGCGCTACGGTGGCTCGATCACAGCCGCGCTCTTCCTCGAGGAGTTCACTGAAGAGGTGAAGTGGATGCACCTCGACATCGCGGGCCCCGCGTTCGTCGACCGCGCACACGGCCGGCTGCCGAAGGGCGGCACTGGGTTCGGAGTGGCGACAGGCGTGAGATTCCTGGAAAACCTGAAGTAGGCAGGCTAAAGGTTGCCTGTTCGGTGCTCTAGAGCGCCTATCTAAAGGCGGTAAGGGAACTTCACTCTGAACGATGACTGCTTGAAGCGAGGGACCCTCGCTCGCTTCACGGCCTTTTCGACGCATGCGCCGACCGGCGTTCCTTTGAATGGCCCGCCTGAGACTTTGGCTCGCGTGACTCGGCCGGTGCCGCCACTGAAGGTCACATCGACGGTCGCCGTGCCGCTCGTGCCTTGTTTGCATGCCTTCACGCCGCCGCTGACCCCCTGAAGGGCGGTCTTGACGTGGCTTCGCGAGGGACCGGTCGCAAGGCTAGAGCCGCTCGAGCTCGACTTCGAGCGGGTCGCGGCCTTTTTCGACGACGAGCCACCGACAACCTCGTCCATGAGAGCATCGAGATTGTTGCTGCTTCGCTTCTCGGTTGGCGCGGGAT
>JAPUKT010000387.1 GCA_027295555.1 Deltaproteobacteria bacterium | reverse complement strand
GCAGACCTTGCCCTCGTGGCGGCGCACCTCCCCGGCATGAGCGGACTCGAGGTGGCGAAGAGGCTCCGCGCGCAGAATCCCGACCTGGTCGTCATTTTGATGGGGGAGGAGGCCACCACCCCCGTCCAAACGAATCCATCCACCGACGTCACCGCCTATCTTCCGAAGCCATTCCGCTTCGATGCGCTCCGGGCGCTGATCGAGTCGCTTCAACTTACGCCGGCCCCCGCGGAGTAACCTGCTAGGCTGATCGGCGGTGAAACGGCTGCTATCCGGCTTGTGTTTCGTGCTGAGCGCGTCCCTGGTAGGGGCCGTCCTCGCCCAATCGACCTCCAGTTTCATCTCTGTCGACGAAATTCATCCGGGGATGAAGGGTTATGGCCTCACCGTCCTGCGGGGGACCGAGCCCGAGCGCTTCGACGTCGAAGTGATCGACGTCCTCCGGAATTTCAGACCGTCGCAGGACCTGATCCTGCTCCGCACCCCACATCCGTTGCTCGATCGGGCGCGCGCGGTCGCTGGAATGAGCGGCAGTCCGATCTATCTCGATGGACGACTGGCCGGGGCCTATGCCTATGGCTGGCCATATGGAACCGACCCGGTGGTCGGTGTAACCCCGATTTCGAACATGCTGGCCGAGCTCAAGCGACCGGTCCGGCTCGAGATGTTCCCGGGTGCGAAACCTCTGCCCTCAAAGGATCCCCGAGCGAGTCGCATCAAGAGCAAGCCCTCGAACGCGCGCCTTGCGGGTCTCCCCCCGTTCGAGGGTGAGCATGAAGTCGACGCCTTCTCGACGATACGCGCGCTCGCCGAGAAGCGGACGAGCACCGAAGGCCCGGTCGGCCTGAGAGCCGCAACGACCCCGGTCATGTTGGGTGGGCTGACCGACTCGGTGGCCAAGATGCTGAGCGACGAGCTGGCGCCGCTCGGGCTCGTGGTGACCCAGGCAGGCTCGAGTGGCTCGGCCAATCGCGGCCCCAGGCGGTTTGAAAACGGCAGCGCGATCGCGGTTGTGCTCGCCCGCGGCGACGTCTCGATGACCGGCATCGGCACCGTCACTTACGTGGCGCGTGGCGATCGCACGCTGGCGTTCGGCCATCCGATGATCAATGCAGGGGCAACCGGTCTCCCGACGGCTACCGCACGCGTGCTTCACGTGTTCGTCAGTGACTTTCGCTCTTTCAAGATCGCAGAGGCAGCACGAAACCTGGGGACCCTCGTTCAGGACCGACAGTCGGCCATCGTCGTCGACACCGATATCGAGGCCGCCCGCATTCCGGTGCACGTCCGGGTTCACGGGGCCGAGGGGGCGCCCAAAACCGAATGGAAAGTCGAGATCGCAAGCCACCGAGCTTTGACGCCGACCATCGCATTCGTGGTCATCACCAACGCCCTCAAGTCGACGGCGGGGGACGTCGACGACGTGGTCTTCCGCGCCCGTAGCAAGATCGGCATCGAAGGCCACGGAGTCGTCAGTCTCGACGAGCAAGGGTTCTCGCCGATGGGCGCTGCCAGCCCGATCGCATTGTCTCAGCTCCAAATGTTCTGGTTGATGGAGGCTGCGTTCGCCAATCCGTTCGAAGTTTCCCGCATCACCTCGATCGAGCTCGACCTCGACCTCGAATTCAGCCGAGATGTGCTCCAGATCTCGGACGCATCGGTCGCCTTCGACGAAGTCGACCCGGGGCAAGAGGTGACCATCTACGTTCGCCTTCGGCAGGTGGGACGCGAGGACACGACCCGGGCGGTAAAAGTCCGAATCCCCGAGGCAGCCGCCGGCCAGATGGTCAACGTGGCGATCGGGGCCGGGAACAACGTTGCAATCGAACGACCTCGCCCTGCCTCGCTCGACGACCTGATCGAACAAGCCACCGAGCGGTTCCCCGCGACGTCGATGGTCGTGTCGCTGCAAATGCCGAGCCGCGGGCTCCGGTTCCAAGGCCATGTGGTCGACTCGCTCCCCGCCTCCGCTCTGAACTCGCTTCAACTGGTGAGCACTTCCGAAGACAGCCGGCCATTCGTCACGAGATCGCATACCGAAGTAAAGATGCCCCAAGTGGTGACCGGAACGGCTAACCTTCGCCTACGCGTGCGCGAGATCGCGCTGGACCAGTTTCTCGGTAAGCCAAACCAATGAATACTTCAAGAACGACCGTCCTAATCGCGCTCGTGGGTCTCGTGATCGCTTCGAGTGCCACAGTGGCGGCAGTCACGACCCAACACTTCGCGATCGATAGCACCGAGGCCTTCTCGAGCGGTGAGCTCGAAGGGACTGCCGTCCACTCCGACGGCTCCGTGAGGCTCGGCGCTTCGATGAAGCGCACCGAGATCGAAAACGTGCCCATCGCCTACAGCGTGGCGGAGCGGGGCAACCAGGTATACGTCGGCACCGGCACGAGCGGGATGATCTACCGCTTCGAAGGGAAGAAGCTGAAGAAGAAGTACGCGACCGGTGAGCTTCTCGTGGCGTCGCTGACGTTCGGCAGCGACGGGGCGCTCTACGCGGGCACGCTGCCAAACGGCCGAATCTTCAAGATCGACCCCAGGACCGGCAAGATCAAACGCTTCTCCAAGCCCAAGGGCGCCAAGCACATCTGGTCGCTGCTCTACGACTCGAAGCGAGGACGCCTGATCGCCGGTACGGGGCCGGAGGGCGCAATCTTCGCGATCAATCCCACGGGCGCGGCAGAGGTGCTGCACAAAGGCGACGCCTCACACGTCATGTCGCTCGCGGGCGACGGCAAAGGCACGATCTATGCGGGCACGAGTGACAGCGCCCTGGTGATGAAGATCGCGTCAGGCGGCGAAGTGACGGTCGTGCACGACTTCCCAGGCAACGAAGTGACCGCGATCGACTACTACGACGGCCAACTTGCCGTCGCTGCAAACGAGTTCAAGATCAAACCCGGCACTCGATTCAAGACCCCCGCTCCCGTAGCTCCCGTACCCGCATCGCCCGCTGCGCGTCGCAAAGGCGTAGCATCGCCCGCTGCGCGCGGCAAAGGAGCCCCTCCTCGCCCAGGCAAGGGCCAGCTGTGGCGTGTCTCCAAGGACGGTCGCGTCGAGCGACTGCTAGATCGCCAAGACACGCATTTCACCTCCGTCCAGTGGGCAGCCGACGGCACGATTTTCGCGGGGGGCGGCGCCCAAGGCCAGGTCTTCCAAGTCCAACCCGACGCGAGCTATTCGATTTGGGCGGACGTCGAGGAGCGGCAAGTGCTTGGCCTCGCGCTACGCGCGAAGACGCCGGTGTTCGTGACGGGCGACGGCGCCGCGATCTACTGGGTCGAGCGAGGGCGACCTCCGAAGCCGGTTTGGACCAGCGATTCCCTGGATACCGGTTTCGGATCGAAGTGGGGACGGCTGACCTGGCGGGGCGACGGGAAGCTCGCCTTTCAGACTCGCTCCGGCAACACCGAAGAACCAGACGATACGTGGAGCCTATGGTCGAAGAAGCTCAAACAGCCGGGACGGGTCGCGAGCCCACCTGGTCGTTTCGCGCAAGTGCGCGCCTTCTTTCCAAGGGACGAGTCCGCAGAGCTCCGTGCCGTCGAGCTCTACTACCTACCCCAAAACCAGAGGGCACGGATTTCGACTATCGAAGGTAGCCCGCCCCCGCCCAAACCTGGCAAGCCGGCGCGGAAGCCACCAGCGCCAAGCACCTCGTTGGACCTCACCTGGGATGTGGACAACCCAGACAGCGATGCGTTGCGTTTTCGCCTTTCGTATCAGCAGGAGGGACAGCCGGTATGGCGGCCGATGTTCCTCGAAGATCACGTCGTGAACGAACCGAAGTACACCTGGGAAACGGGGAGCATCCCCGACGGGTACTACGTCGTGAAGGTGGAAGTGTCCGACGAAGAGGCGAATCCCGAGAACCTGACGCTTCGCTCCGAAGCACTATCCGAACCGATCCTCATCGACAACCATCCACCCCGCATCGAGAAGCTTCGGTTTCGCAACGGGCGTGTCCAAGGTCAGGTCGTCGATTCACTCGGACCGATCGCGCGCATCCAGGTCTCGATCGACGCGGGCGTCTGGAGGGACATCTTCCCGAAGGACTTGTTGCTAGACAGCCGAAGCGAGGCGTTCGAGCTCGAGCTCGGCGACCTGCCTGGGAACAGTCACATCGTCGCGATCCGTGCGTTCGATGCGGCCGGCAACCAAGCGAATCAGGAGATCACCGTCAAGACCCGGAAGTAACGGGAGCGCCCCACGTGTAGTGTGCGAGAGATTTTCGTTTGTGGTCGAGCGCCCCCGCAGAGAGCGACTGAGAGGTACGTCCGTACCTCGCAGGGAGTGAGCGAGGAGGAAAGCCGACCACAAGCGAAAAGATCCGCACACTACGGCTTCGAGAAACCGCCCACTTTCAGGCGGTGCATGACAG